>DAISHP010000047.1:0-9022 GCA_036822475.1 Bacillota bacterium | reverse complement strand
CACTTAAGGCACAGAGGGATATGCATAAAGCACCGGAATTATTTTCTTTGTGCCTTTGTGCCTGTTGCCTTTGTGCCTGATCTTTTCTGGGTAGGAAATAAACGTTCCCCTGGGCAACTTACTTGAAAATAAAAATGTACAACTCAGGAGACGCCGGCGGCAGCCTGCTAGCCTTCCTGTTCCAGGATCATGCCCGTAAAAACCTTTACCACCACCGGATCGTAAATTTTTTCGGCCAGCCGGCGCAGCTCAAAACAGGCTTCCCTCGGGTTTTTCGCCTCTTTATACGGCCGGGCCGTAGTCATGGCGTCAAAGCTGTCCACAACGCGCAAAATCCGGGCCAGCAGGGGAATTTCCTCTCCCCGCAGGCCGTCGGGGTAGCCGGTGCCGTCGTAGTTTTCGTGGTGGTGCCGGATCGCTGAAATGATCCCCGGCAGAAACACCAGGGAACGGACAAGCTCACCTCCCCGGACGGGATGCCTTCTCATCACCGCCCATTCCTCGTCCGTTAAAGGACCTTCTTTAATTAATATATCCGGATCCACTTCAATTTTTCCCACGTCGTGCAAATATGCTCCGAACCTGAGCTGGTAAACTTCATCCTCCGGGAGGCGCAGCCGGTCGGCGACGGCCACGGCGTAAGCCTTCACCCGTTCCGAATGGCCGAAGGTATACCGGTCCTTCACGTTGACCGCCGTTAAAAAATATTTGAAGGATTCCAGCACTCCTTTCTCGAAAAAGTTCGCAACCCGCAACTGTTCGAGGGTGTGCAGGCGCAAATCCTCCCGCCGGCAGCCGTACTTCGCCTGGTAGAGGTCGTCGTCGGCCGCCCGGAGCAGTTCTTCCGGCGTGACGCCGTCTTCCGGGTAGCAGGCAATTCCCACCGAAACGGTCATTTTTCCCAGCGGCTGGATTTCTACACCCGCAAAAGGGAAAGACGCAATGGCGGCTTCGATTTCCCGGGCCTTCTCCCGGGCGAATTTCCGCGTGACGCCGGGCAGAAGGACGACGAAATCCTCGCCGCCGTACCGGGCGGGGAAAAATGGCTCCGGCACCGCTTCCTGCAAAATTTCGCCCACTTTGGCCAGCACTTCGTTTCCTTTTTGGTGGCCGTAGTTGTCGTTGTAAAACTTGAAATAGTCCAGGTCCATCATAATCAAAACAAGGGAAGTGGAATTTTTCTTCGCCTTCGCCAGCTCCTCCCGAAGCTTTTCCTGGAAGCGGCGGTAGCTGGCCAGGCCCGTCAGCGCGTCGGTGTTGGCCAACCAAAGGAGGTGCTCCCTGGTGCGCCTCTCAATATCCGTAAACCCGCCCATCAGCCAGGCCAGGGTGAAGATGACACCCGAAAAGATTAAATCCAGCTGAAACATTTTGGAAACGGCGGCTTTTTCCGGGTGGGAAACGTCGTAGGTAAACAGGATGAGGATGGCGAAAAATGCACTGGTCAGGCCGACGGTTTTGCCGTAGGCGGTGGCAGCGATGATGACCGGGATCAAAAAAAGAATTTTCGCGCCGGAGTGCCCACCCGTCCCGTAAACTGACACTGTAACGAAGGGAAATAAAATGAGCAGAATGATCAAATCGCTCGTTAAAAAGCGAGGGAAAAATTCATTTTGAGCCTGCAGCTTTTTCAGGATATACGGAATAATTCCAAGCGCAGATAACATGATAATAAAATAATTGAGATACGCCCCAAATTGTTTTCCCAATCTAAAATCGTTATAAACGCTTACAAAGGCCATAACAACGATTAAAATATTAATGATCTGGGAAACCAGAATGTGCTCAGAAACATCTTCCGTTCTTTTATCCAAAGGGTGTTGTTCGCCAAATATTTTCATCATAGATTCACCTTGTAACTAACGGCCAAAACAAGGAGGGGAGAAATTACAAAAGTTAATATCTCCCCCTTCATATTCATCACTCATAAGTACTATTTATTTTCGTAAACTTTTCGGAAGCTCAGGCTGATAGTAAAAAGCAAAACACTGAGGCTTAATAATTACGTCCGCCGCCAGGACCAGGGTGCTGAACAAGGCCGTCAACATTCCGTAATAGAACTTTTTCATTTTCTTTCACCTCCTTTTTTGTTTTTAACTTATCCAGCACCGCAAAAAAGCGTTGCCCCGGACCGGTCAGGGAAAAAACCTGCCAGAACAGCCCCGCCGCCAGTGCCGGAATCGCCATGACAGCCACCGGGGAAGGGTAAAAATATGAAAGGCCGCTCTGGATGAAAAACACGAACCCAACCATGGCCAACGACAAGATCCTTAACTGGCGCCGGCGGCTTTCCGAAAAGACCGGTTTGGCCGGCGTGTCGACCGGCGCCAGGCGCCAGACCAGGAAAAGAGAAAGCAAAAAACCAAAGAAAATCAAAATCAGCAGGAAGGGCAGCGAAAAAAACGGCGCGCTTAAAACAACGAATTTAGCCGTTAAAGGAATTAACAGAACACTCAAGATAATGCAACCAAGGGGAGATTCGCTGTGCGCACCGCCGGAAAAGCAACGGAGGACGAAAATTGTCAGCGCCACGATTAGAGTGGCCGGAAGACACCCGAGAAGCCAGCCCGCCAGCCCCACCCCCAGAAAGGCAGAACCGGTATAGATAAAGACTTCCAGGCTGTAGAGGGCCAGTTCCTCCTGTTCGGTGGTCAACTCCAGCTTTTTCCTTAAATAACCGGCAATATAACGGGGAAGATCAGGCATGTCCTATAACCCGCCTTTCAGGCCGGAAATTTGCCGCCGCGGCGGTTGTAATAATTTTTGCCAATTGCTACGACCAGCAAAAGTATTTCGTAGGGAAGACTACACAAAGCCCTTAAAAAGGGGTTGGCAAAAGAAGCTTCATAGGTAAGGCCGGTTAATTGAAGCAAAGGCTTTGTATAAATTAAGCTTAAAAAAAGGATAATTACAGAACAAATTAAAACAACCATTAACGACTTGCTTAAACGAGTTCCCGTAAAAATGCTGATCAATACAGCCAGGGAAATAATCAGAATGACCGTGTGCATGCCCGCCGCAATTGGCAACAGGCGCACAAAATTTACGAGCGCCTGGAGAAAAGCGATCGTGAGCACTTTTCTCCACGTAAAGCGCAGGTTTAAAAAACTAAAGACCACCAGCGTCATGATGATGCTTTCCGGTAAATCCTGGATAAAGAAGGCGATTAGTTCTGTCTGGATGTTCAGTTCTGTCATAAACAACCCTGCCGTTGTCTTTTTATTCAGTTGATCTGCTCAAGCTTTCCCTGCTCCCATCCCCAACATCCCTGCGCTTTGAACTTTCTCATCCTTACGCAGCACGTTTCCGGCAGGTTTCTTACTGGTCGAATTTATTAACCTAATACTCTTTTCGTCACTTACCGGAAAATTCCTTCAAAAAAAATCTTTTTCCAAAAAAATTTTTATCCTTATTCTCTCTCCCCCCTGGCAAAATTAATTTGAATTTTTCCTTTTGTTCTTGTTAAAATATTCTTGCTTTTTTATCCGCTAAAGATAGACCCGCGGGACCCGGCTGTTGATCTGGCTAACCACTTCGTAGTTGATGGTCCCGATGGCTTCGGCCACTTCTTCCACGGACAAAACGGCCTCCCCCTGCCGGCCAAAAAGGACCGCTTCGTCACCGGGCGCCACGTCCGGGATGTGCCCGACGTCAACCATGCACTGGTCCATGCATACCCTCCCCACCACCGGGGCCTCTTGCCCGTGAATCAATACTTTTCCCCGGGAAGACAACAGCCTGGTGTACCCGTCGGCGTAGCCCACCGGCAGGGTGGCGATGACGGTGGGTGCCGGTGTTTCGTAGGTGGCCCCGTAACTGATCTTAAAACCCGCCGGCACCCTTTTTACCTGGGCCACCCGCGCCTTCAAAGCCATGGCCGGTTCCAGCCGGAGGCGCGAACGATCAACCTCTTGGGAAGGATACAGTCCGTAAAGGGCGATCCCCGGCCGGACCAGGTCCAGATGCGCCGCCGGGAGATCGATGATCGCCGCGCTGTTGGCGCAGTGCCGGAAAGGAACCGCCAGTCCCTCCCGGCGCAGGGCGTCCAAGAAAGTCAGAAAGCGCTCCAATTGCTCCAGGGTGTAACGCTTGTCCCGGCTGTCGGCAGTTGCAAAGTGGGTAAAGATCCCTTCCACCTCCAGGTGCGGGAGCCGGGCAATCTGCAGCACTTCCTTTACGGAGGAATCTTCCGCCAGAAAACCAAGGCGGCCCATCCCGGTGTCCACCTTAACGTGCACGACTGCTTTGCCTCCCCTTCGCCCGGCCAGTTCGCTTAACCGAGCAGCCATCTCCACACTGTAAACGGTTTGGCCCAGGGAAAACCGCAAGACATCGGCAAACTGGCCGGGCGGGGTGTACCCGAGAAGCAGGATGGGCGCCGCGATCCCGGCCTTCCTTAACTGTTCCCCTTCGCTTACCCTGGCCACCGCCAGCCTGCCGGCGCCGTTGGCCAGGGCCGTCTGGGCCACCTCCACGGCGCCGTGGCCGTAAGCGTTGGCTTTCACCACCGCCATTACTCCGGTCCGCGGCGGGACAATTTGCCGGATTTGCCGCACGTTATAAGCAATTGCCTTGAGATCCACTTCCGCCCAGACTGGCAGGTCAAACATACTCTTTTGCCTACTCCTTTAAATTAACTCGAAAGGATCGGGCACAAAGTAAACAGGCACAAAGGCACAAATGTCTCAAAAAATAAATTTAGCCACAAAGGACACTTCAGAACACAGAGCATAAGATTTAAATGCGGAGCTAAGGCTGCTCCGGACGCGCTGCCAGCGGCAAATAAAGGCGGAAGGTAGTCCCCTCCCCCACTTTGCTTTCCACCTCAATTTTGCCTCCGTGGGCCTGGACAATTGATTGACAGGTAAACAAACCTAGACCGGTTCCTTTCTCCCGCGTGGAGTAAAATGGGAGCCCAATGTTTTTTAAATGGTCTTCCGGAATGCCGCACCCGGTATCTTCCACGGCTACCCCCACCAGCTCCCGGTCCGACTGAAATGTTTTAAACCTTATGATGCCTCCGTCGTTCATGGCCTCCAGGGCGTTGTCGACCAGGTTTAAGAGAACCTGCTTGAGCTGGGCGGCATCAAAGAAACATTCCGGCAGGCGGGGAAACAGCTTAGTTTCCACCTTAACACCCTGTAGAAAAGCCCTGGGTTCAATCATCACCGCTATTTCCCGTACAGTTTCGTTCAGGGACCTCCTTTCCAGGGATACCGGCCGGGGCCTGGCCAGTTTCAAAAAATCCCCGATAATCCGGGCGCAATTATCGATTTCTTCAATAATGTAATTAATGTACGGGGCCGTTTCCGGACCCTTTTTTTCCTTCAGCAACTGGGCAAACCCCTTGATGGCTGTCATGGGGTTTTTTAACTCGTGTACTACGCCAGCGGCCATCCGCCCGATCACGGCCAGTCTTTCCTGTTCGTGGAACATTTCCTGGAGCCGGCGGAATTCCGTTACGTCCCGGATAGTCAATAAATAATACGGACCAATGTCGTTGCCCAGTCCATTTTTTAACGTGCTCAAATCTACCCTGAGCATCCGGCCATCCCGTTCTTTTTCGTAAGAAATTTCTTCTTTTCCCGGAAAAAAATTGGCCAGATCGTAAAAAATAGAAAATTCTCCGATGTTCCGGCCCACCAGACCGTTAACCGGAATGCCCAAAATTTCCGCCGCATTTTGATTACACATGATTATTTTTAAATTCTCCGCCAGCATGATTATACCATTTAGATAGGAAAGATTCATGGCATCGCCCAAAACAACTTTCATGCGAACCTCCTCCCAATCAACAAAGATTCGCGGCCGGTTTCAATATTTCCATCACTTGCCGATCTCTTCAAGAAGGGCTTCTACTTCCCGGAGCGCCTCCGGCAGGCAGGCAAGCAGATCGCGCGCCAAAAGCCCCCGGATCCCTTTTTGTTTTGCGGCCAGGTCGCCCGCGCGCCCGTGCAAAAAGGCCCCGGCAGCAGCCCCGGACAGTGCATCCAGACCCTGGGCCACCAGTCCGGCAATCACGCCCGTGAGTACGTCACCGCTGCCTCCGCTGGCCATCCCGGGATTGCCGGTCGGGTTTATGTAAACCGTCCCTTCCGGGGAGGCAATTACCGTTGCCGCTCCTTTCAGCAAAACCACCGCCCGCCAGTCAGAAGCCGCCTGTTCGGCCGCCGCAACCCTGTTTTCCTGGATTTGCGCAATGGTTTTGCCGGTTAAACGGGCCAGCTCGCCAGGGTGAGGAGTAATGATGAGAGGAACGGACACCGACCGGAAGATCTCCGGAGAACCCGCCAGACAATTCAGGCCGTCGGCATCCAAAATACTGGGCACGCTTAAAGACGGCAGCAGATTGCGCACGAAGGCCGCCGTCTCCGGGTGGGTGGTGATCCCCGGACCCAGCGCCAGGACATCGGCGCGCTCCGCCAGGGCAAGGACTTCTTGAGCGGCCTCACGGCTGAACGTTTGCTGCGGGGTAGCCGGCAGGCCCGCCGTCATCACCTCGGTTAATTTGGCCGCCGCCAGCTTTTGCAGCCCCTCCGGAACCGCCAGGGTCACGAGGCCCGCCCCCGCCCGGGCCGCTCCTTCCGCGGCCAGGCAGGCCGCCCCGAGCATACCCTTTGCTCCCGCCACCACCAGCACCCGGCCGCAGTCACCCTTATGGGCCGCCGGAGGGCGGGGGGTAAACCAGCTGCCGACCAGTTCCAGATCGAGCAAATGTCTTTTTAAATGATCCGCCTGCAATAAAAAAGCGGGGATGGAAATATCGGCCACGTGCAGCTTCCCGGCGAAGCCGGCGCCCGGCTCCTGCACCAGGCCCAGCTTGGGCAAACCAAAGGTTACCGTCCGCGTGGCCCGGACGCTCGGGCCGCGCACCAGACCGGTATCCGCTTCCAGACCGGAGGGGATATCCACCGCCACCACCGGTTTCCCGCTTGCGTTGATGGCCTGAATAACGCTTGCCGCCGGCTCGCGGGGAACTCCTGCAAAGCCGGTGCCGAAGATGGCGTCTACGATCAGCTCGCTTTCTTCGTGAACCGGAGGATTGCCTTCGGCGATGACGTGAATTTCCTGGCCCATTTTCCGCCAGATCTGCAGGTTAACCAGGGCGTCGCCGGTTATTTCTTCCGGTCTGGCCAGCAGGTAAACCTTCACCTGCGCCCCCGCATTAAACAGGTGCCGGGCCGCCACCAGGCCGTCACCGCCGTTGTTGCCTTTCCCGGCGTAAATGCTGATTTTTTTACCGCGCACGTCCCCCAGTATTTCCCGGATGACTTCCACTACCCGCAAGCCCGCGTTTTCCATCAAAACCAAGCCGGGTATTCCGTATTCCTCGATCGCCTGCCGGTCCAGCTCCCTCATTTGGGCTGCCGTAACCACTCTCACTGATTTTTCACCTCTCGCAAAAATTTCTGGAAACAGGGGTGTTAGGAGCTGCCCATCGATCCTGCTAACCCAACACCTGCAAAATTAAAAAATTTTTTCTTCCGCTCAGATATTTTCACAACTCGGAGCGGTTGCGGGGGCTGCCTTCCAGGAGAACAAAGGCGATTGCTTCTCTTTTTCCGTGGGCTAAACTCAAATGAACCTTTTGCACCCCCTTTTCTTTGGCCAGGGCGGCGGTTTTCCCGGACAGGATGACCTTTGGCGCCCCGTCCGGGAAATGAACAACCTCTACCTCGCGCCACCTCACCCCCCGGGTCAAACCAGTTCCCAGCGCTTTAAAAACCGCTTCCTTGGCCGCCAGGCGCGCGGCGTAACAACCGCCGGAATCGCGAAACCGGCGACAGTACGCCACTTCCCGCGCAGAAAAAATTTTTTCCCCAAACCTATTGGAAAACTTTTCGATCAGTCTTTTGACCCGTCCTGTTTCAACTATATCCACACCGATTCCAATAATCAAAAGAAATCACCCGCCAGCCTGAAAAATTTCCAGACTATAAATATATCTCGAAAAAGTTCTTTTGAAATCATCCCGGTGGATGATTTTGGCTTGCATAGTTATAATTATAACAGACTTTTCATTAAAAATACGTCAAAAAAAGAAAAACCGCCTTCCCATGAAAACTTTGGCAAGGCGGCTTTCCACCGAAGCTTAGAAACCCAATATTTTCCGGAGTTTCCTGGCCTGGGCCCGGCTGACGGGAACTTCGCTGTTTTCTTTATCTTCGACCACCAGGTTATAGGTGCCGTTAAAAAAGGGAACGATCTCTTTCACTTTCTGCAGGTTTACCAGGTAACAACGATGCGTCCGGAAGAAAATGGCCGGATTCAGGCGGCTTTCCAGTTCTTTTAAGGTAAACCGGGTGAGCAGTTTTTCTCCGAAAATTTTCAGATAAACGTAATCCTGCTCGGTAAAAGCGTAAAAGATATCCGATTCAGCCACCAGAACGGTTTTCCCCTGCCTTTCGGCCGGGAGCCGGTCAATTCTGATCGGGGCGAGGCCGTTTGTAGCACCATTGCCGGAAACCCCTTCGCTTTCCGCTCCGGCGGCCGCCTCGGCAGCAACCGGAGCAGTTTCCTGAACCAGCTTCCAGACCTTTTCCACCGCCCTTTTCAAGCGGTTGACTTCAATCGGCTTTAAAAGATAATCTACGGCATCCACGTCAAAAGCTTTCACGGCATATTCGTCATAAGCGGTGACAAAAATCACGTAAGGCCGGCGGGGCAGTTCCTGGATGGCTGCTCCCAGTTCCAGGCCGTTCATACCAGGCATGGAAATATCCAAAAACAATACCTGGTAGTCCAGGGCTTTAATTAACGTCAGGGCTTCCTGGGCATTCGTGGCCTCGCCGACAATCTCCACGTTGTCAAATCCATTCAGCGCGTAGCGCAATTCCTGACGGGCCGGATATTCATCGTCGACAATTAACGCTTTTAATTTCACGCCTGCGCCTCCTCCCGACTTACGGCTCTCATAATCAGCGGCACCCTCACGTAGACTGTCGTCCCGGCACCGGGCGCGCTGACTATTTTCAGGCCGTAATCTTCCCCAAACAAACCTTTCAGGCGTTCGTGCACATTG
>DAISHP010000046.1:0-9108 GCA_036822475.1 Bacillota bacterium | reverse complement strand
GCTCGGCAGGTTCAACCCCCGCCTGTGCAGGGATTCAGCCACGGGACATGTTTTCAGGTCATATCCTGCATAAGCCGGCTGCCGGGAAAGGGGTAAAAACAAGGGCCGTGTCTGAATGCCCGCCGCCCGTAACCCCTCTGCCACAGTGTGCCTGTCCCGTTTGAACACTCCGTCATCAACCAGAATAGAAAACATCCACCAGCTGCTTCGTCCTTCCGGCAGTTCTTGCTGCCATTCTAGGCCGGGCACGTCCCGCAAGAGTTCACGGTAAAGGGCCGCATTGCGGCGCTTTATATTCAGGAATTGTTCCAGGCGCTCCATTTGGGCCAGGCCCAAAGCCGCCTGGATGTTGGTCAGTCGAAAATTATAGCCGATTTCAAAGTGTTCATACTCCATGGTATCGAAGGCCCGCCCCTGGTTTATCAGCAGGCGCGCGCGTGCAGCCAGGTCGGGATCATTTGTTACCAGCATGCCGCCCCCGCCGGTTGTAATCACCTTGTTCCCGTTAAAGCTGAATACGCCTATATCTCCGAAGGTCCCGACGTGGCGCCCGTCATACATGGCACCAAGCGCTTCAGCAGCGTCCTCAATCACGTACAAGCCGTACCTGCGGGCTATGTCCATCAACCGCGACATGTCCGTCGGGTTGCCGTAGAGATGAACTGGTATGACGGCGCGTGTGCGGCCTGTGACCGCCCTTTCAACCTCGTCGGGATCGATATTCCAGGTCAGGGGGTCTACGTCCACCACCACGGGGGTCGCGCCCGCGTATACCACCGGATTTGCAGTGGCGATAAAAGTCAGTGCCGGTACAATAACTTCGTCTCCCGGGCCGATTCCCAGGAGCCTTAAGGCCAGGTGAATGGCCGCCGTGCCGTTGATCGTGGCCACGGCATACCGGGCGCCTACATACACAGCAAAACGTTCCTCAAATTCGCTAACCAGAGGTCCTATTGACGAAACGTAACTGCTTTCCAGGGCGCGCAGCACATACTGCTTTTCCAGGTCACCTATATTTGGAGCATCCAAGGGGATGCGAATGCTGGTCAATCAAAAATTCCCCCTGCCTATCATACATTGTAAAGGTCCGGTTTGTATAAGTAAAGATTTTCCCTGAACCACTGGATAGTTTCCCGCAACCCCTCTTCAAGGGTGTACCGCGGTGACCAGCCGGCAAGCTCGTAAGCCCGGCGGTTGTCGCACAGCAGGCGGTCAACTTCACTGGGGGCGGGCCTTATCCGGGCATCTTCCTGTTCGATGCTTATTTCCCTTCCCATAATATTTTCTATCTGTTCAACCAGATCCTTTATAGACGTTTCTCTCCCGCTGCCGATATTCACCACCTGCCCTACCGTTCTTTCGGATAAGCCGACGGCGAGCATTCCCGAAACAGTATCGCGCACATAATTGAAGTCGCGGGTGGGGTTGAGGTTGCCCAGACGGATGGTCCGGTTGCCGGCCAGAACCTGAGTGATTATGGTGGGAATAACGGCGCGGGCGCTCTGGCGGGGACCGAAAGTATTAAAAGGCCTGACCACGACCACCGGCAGTCCAAAGGAGCGGTGAAAACTTAAAGCCAGCTGGTCGGCGGCAATTTTCGTTGCCGCGTAGGGGGACTGGGCCTGCAGGGGGTGTTCTTCGTTGATGGGCACATACCGGGCTGTACCGTAAACTTCGGAGGTAGAAGTATGTACCACCCGGCAAACCCCTTGTTCCAGAGCAGCCTGGAGGACGTTATAGGTACCCTCTACATTTGTTTTAATGTAAGCCAGAGGTGAGACATACGAATATGGGATGCCGATCAATGCCGCCAGGTGAAAAATCGTTTCCGTACCCCTGACGGCGCGCCTGACGCTGTCGCAATCCCGGATATCACCGGCGTAAATTTCAACATCCCCAAGGTACGGCAGGGTCTGCAGCCATCCCCAATCGTTGCGGGCGTTGTACCGGACAAATGCTTTCACCCGGTATCCCTGCCTGACCAGCTCTTCCACCAGGTGCGAGCCGATGAAGCCGGCCGCCCCGGTTACTAAAACCTTATTATTCATGCGTTTGCTCCCTAAGCCTTTATCCACGGCATTCAGTGAAAAAGTTTATGAAAAACATTATTCGACAAAAAGCTGGTAAACCCTCCAGGAGGCATAAAACCGGGCGGGCACCTGCTACTCCTGTTTACGGGCAATAACCAAAATTTGGCCGGGGTACATTAGACCGGAGCAACACTTAAGCACTCTAAACCCGGCTTCTTCGATCAGACGTTTAATGACCGGGCGCGTGAAGCCATATAAATGGTATGGCGAGTCCCAGTGCTGACCGCCGGGCCCCTGAAGTTTCGCAACTACACTCTCGATATCAGGTACGGTAACCACAACTAAACCGTCAGGAACCAGCAACTCACGGGCACGAAGGAGAGTACGCTTTGGGTGGTGAACATGTTCGAGCACATCGTTAAAAACAACGGCACTAAAAAACGATAAAGGTAAATGAGCGCTTTCTAAATATCCTTCCAGGTATTTACCACCGCATTGCCCAAAAATACGTTTCGCTGTATCTATAGCGTCGGGATATGGATCGATGCCCCAAGCGTCCCAGCCGCGTGCTGCCGCCACCGCCGTAAAACTACCCGTACCGCAACCTACATCCAATATTCCCCCCCGGAGAGGAAGCGTAAAATCTTCGATGATGTCCAACTCACGCTCATAACAGGGCACGGCAATAGCAAGTATTTTTGCCTCATGTTCCTTCTGGTTGTCGGTACGATGGTATGTCTCCCGGTAAAATGCCGCAATTATTTCTGGTGTCCACTGGGGATTATTGTAAGCCAAACCACATTGCTTACAGCGTACCATTTTAAACTGCAGTTTAGCCCCCCCATGTGAAAACGTTAACTCGAAAAGCTCCTGGCCGTCATTACAGCCGCATACGTTGCAGGCTACAGGCCGCGCGTAGGTCGAAAGTAGACCGGGAATTGCCGCCCGCCGTCTTTCAATAACACCACCCATGATCTCAATGAGTTCCCTGGCCCTATGCACATAAGTGTGTTCGCGGAGAACACGTTCCCGACCAGCGCTGGCTATTTTCTTTCTATCTTCCGGACGGGAAAGAAAATGGCGAATTAACCTCAAAAGCTCATTGGGCGTACGATAACAACAGATCTCTTCGCCCAGCTTAAAAAATTTCGCCAAATCTCGCTGGAATCCAGTTAGAATAAACCCGCCTGCGGCTAAAACATCGAAGACGCGTTGATTAACGGAAGTAAGCAATTGCGCCGAGGGGACATCAATTATTATGCCTGCCGATTGGTAAAGCAAGGGGGTTTCCGTCTCGTAATCGATGCTTCCCCGGAACGTATGCGCATCACGTAAAACAATGGGCCATTCATCATTTCCCCACACTGCCAGACCTTCAAGTTCAAGAAGGCGGACAATTTGCACGCGGCGCTCGAAGGTTAAGCGCCAGTGAAGATAAAGATTGAGTTTTTCAAAGCCGGTTCCTTGCATAAAAAAGTCAAGTTCCCTTTTCGCTTCCGGGCCAAGTTCATCCCCCAACGCTCTGAGACACTGCCGGCAGGACCATTGCGGATAAGCTCTTTTTACTTTAAGAACGGCTTCTCCAAGACCGGGCAAGGAAATCTCCGCCTGGAGCTTCCGGATGGATTCCTCCTTTGGAATGGAGCCAACGAAAGCAAGCGGTACGCTGAAACGACGAGCTTCTTCGGCTGTAAGTTCACGTGGTTTGAAGCGTCGCGGGTTGGTGGCCAAAGAAAAAGGGTGGACATTTTTAAATCCCAGCGCTTTTAATTCATCTGCATAGGCTTCGTCCCAAACAAAAAGATGCATCAATTCAGACCGCGCCCATTTTAACGTTTCCAGCATAAGTTCGGGGTTATCACAGATGAGGCAGGCAAAGGGAATATCTAATTCGCTAAATAAATTCGTAACCCGTGAGCCCTTCTGCAGGCGAATAAGCCCGGAAACACCGTACATTAACGCAAAATCAGGATTTATCGAGCCTATAAACTCAATAATGGAGCTAATTGGTAGACTTAACAAATCTTTAAGTTCTACAATGTGCACCATATGCCCGAGTTCGGACAAGGCCTCCGACAGGTCCCCGGTCACGTACGGCGCCGCCACACCAGTAGATTTAAGAACCAGGATACGATAGCTCATCTTTTCCCCCTTATTTCTTAACGTACTCCAAAAAGCGTAATTGAATAATTCTCGTTAAACATAAGCTTAAAAAAAGGCATCTTGAGTATCTCATAAATTAATCGGACGGAATAGACAAAAACATTATACTTGTTTTTTCGCAACAATGCCAGCTACAACTATCCACTGAGGCGGAATTCTCACTCGAATTTGAACAGCTTCGTCAAAAATCCTGGTGAGCATTTAAGGTATACTCTAAGGGAGGCTTCATGTTCATAAAAATTTGAGCCCCTGGAATAAAAAGTTCTGTTAATTTTATTTCATCCTCCCCAACCCCCCTAAAGAAATAAGATCCGGCAGACGAATGTATGAAGTGAGGGTAGACCAGTTGCCCGCTGACCGGCGGCCGACGGTAGGGACTGGTTTGGCCTGAGTTCAGTGTCGCGCGACAGGAAATTTAAACTACGCGAGTCCAAAGCAAAGGGGGAATGAACGAAGGATGATCATCAATCACAACATAATGGCCCTGAACGCCTGGCGCTCCCTCTCCCAAACGGACAGCGCCCTGGCCAAGTCGCTGGAAAAGTTGTCCTCCGGGATGCGCATCAACCGGGCGGCGGACGACGCGGCCGGGCTGGCCATTTCGGAGAAAATGCGGGGGCAGATCAACGGCCTAAACCAGGCTGTGCGCAACGCCCAGGACGGCATCTCGCTCATCCAAACCGCTGAGGGAGCCCTGAACGAAACTCACAGCATCCTGCAGCGCATGCGTCAGCTGGCGGTGCAGTCAGCAAACGATAGCAATACGGACGCCGACCGCTCCCAAATCCAGGCCGAAGTAAACCAGTTGTTATCAGAAATCAACCGCATCGCCAACACGACGCAGTTTAACACGAAGGTGCTGATGAGCGGTAAATTTTCTGGCACTACTGCTGCTTCTGGCCTTACTTTCCACATCGGAGCGAACGCAAGTCAAAACCTTGTCCTACATATCGGAAACATGCGCGCGAGTGCCCTGGGATTTTCTGGCGGTTCATTAAGCGTTTCAACCCAGGTCAAAGCTAATTCGGCAATTACCAAAATTCAAAGCGCCATTGACAAAGTTTCCAACCAGAGGTCGGCCCTCGGAGCCGTGCAGAACCGGCTGGAGCATACCATCGCCAACCTCGGCGTGGCGGCGGAAAATATGTCGGCTGCCGAATCCCGCATCCGCGATGTGGATATGGCCCAGGAAATGATGAACTTTACCCGGAACCAGATCCTCATCCAGGCGGGCACGGCCATGCTGGCCCAGGCGAATATGGCGCCGCAGGCTGTCCTCAAGCTCCTCGGCTAACGGTGATAAGGGGCTGGTCGGCAATGGATCGGCCCCTTCCACCTCCTTTTAGAAGGTGACCCGAATGGAAGAATGTTTCCCAAAGGACATTAACCAGGTGAAGAACCAGGAGATACCTGAAAAAATATCCGAGGTAATCAAACAACTAAGTCAGCTGCTGGAAACAGTAGAGGAAGCTGCCGGGGAGGTTTGTCTGCTTTTCCAAAAAGGGGAGACCTCCAGGGGAATGCAGGGTTTAGTTGATGTTATTGACGCCCTGCAGCAGATCGATAACGCCCTGGCTTTTCTCTGCCAGGCCGGGTATGCGGAATTTCTGGATCTGCAGGAAGCCAAAAACGGCCTGGAAAAAATCTTTCCTTTCATGCTGGACAACCTCGAAGAACAGGATTTGGTAGCCCTGGCCGATCTTCTGGAATACGAACTGCAACCGGCCCTGGCCGCCTGCCGGGAACGGCTGCCGGCATAAGTTTTCCAGCGCGTTCAAGAGGGCTTGAGGCGTCAACGGATCGCGCGCTAAAAAACCATATCCGATAAGGAGATCCTTGGCTTAACATGCCTGATATAGAATTTTTCACCGCCAGAAGCGGGGCACTTTCCGCCAGGGCAAAATTACCGGGGGGGCGCCTTTTACTTTTACACAGCGCATACGATCCCGTGCGGGAAGCCAAAAACCTGGTCGCCTCCACCCCCTTGGAAAAAGCAAAAGTAGTTATTCTGCTGGGCATGGGGCTCGGTTATCACCTGCGGGAAATAATCAAGAAAGCTCCGCCGGGGGCCAAGGTACTGGTCGTCGAAAAACATCCCGATCTGATCCGGCAAGCGGAAGCGAAATTAAAAGACCTCCCGCGGACAAGGGTTTTCGTCGCCACCGCAGAAGAACAAATTAAGCAGTTCGTCTTCAGTCACCGGGAAGAGCTCAGCGACCGGAACGTGGCTATAATTGAACACCCGCCGTCTTTACGCCTGGACCCGGCTTTTTACGGCACGATGCGGGCACGGGTGCGCGATTACATCTCCCTGTTGACCATCGAATTAAACACGGCCCTGGCTTTAAATCCTTCAATTCACCGCAACCTGCTGAAAAATTTTCCGTTCGCCCTCCAGGATCCGGGAGTGGCCGTTCTAAAAAACGTTTTTCAAAACAAACCGGCGGTGGTCATCGCAGCCGGGCCTTCTTTGGCAAAAAACATCGACTTTTTACCCCAGGCGAAAAACCGCGGCGTCTTGATCTGCGTAGGTACCGCCTTGAAGGCCCTGCAAAAAAAGGGGATCGAACCGGATCTGGTGGTTACCCTGGACCCTACCCAGGCCAATTACCGGCTCTTTGAAAACACAACTTCCGCCCGGGCCTTTTTATGCTACGAACCCCAAGCGTACCCGGACATTCTAACCATGTTCCCCGGGAAAAGGTTCGTATTTAACTCTTTTAGCAGTCATCTTGCGTTTTGGTTGCGCACCCTCCACGGCTACAAAGGAGAAATCGAACCCGGGGGCTCGGTAGCGATCGCCGCTTTTGAGATCGCCTGCCTGATCGGGGCCGACCCGATTGTTTTTATCGGCCAGGACCTGGCCTACACGGACGGGTACACCCACGCCCGGGGGACCCATTACGATGGACAAAAGGCCGATCTCAACAGCCCCCACGTCATAAAGGTACCGGCCATCGGCGGCGGAACAGTGTTCACTTCCCGGCCCCTGCACGGTTTTCTGGTTCGTTTTGAAGAACTGTTTAAAAAACACAGCGACAGGTTAATTATCGACGCTACCGAAGGGGGAGCAGTAAAGCAGGGAGCCCGGGTTATGACCTTCCGGGACGCCCTGGAACAATACTTTAAGGAAGAATTCCCTGTATTGCCGCTTATCGAAGAACTTCACGAAAAGGGCCGGCCTTCCGTGCCTGCTTTATTGCCCAGGGTAAAGACGGAAATCCGTCAAACGCGAGCAGAATACGAAGGTTTGATCAATAAATTAGATAACTTAATAAAGCTGGGCAAAACTGTGGACAGGCTCAACACCGCCTTCACAACCGGTAACCGGGACGGAAACGGCAATGGTTTCTGGTCGCCGGCGGCCGGGCAGCCTTTAAAGGAAAAGGGTATGGAATTAAGCCAGGCGCTAAAGGAAGTCAACTCCTGCGGAAAATTAATTGATCTGTTGAGCCTGCTGACCATCGAAGTGGAACTTGCCCGTCCCCTGCCGGAAAACGCCACGCTGGCCGAACAACTGGAGCGCATCCAGAGTTTTTACGCCAAGTATCGCAGGGCGGCCGGAGTAATGGTCGAACAGTTGGAAGAAACACTGGGTGAGCTACAGGCGTTGGAAGGTTTATCCTAACCAGGTAGATTAATAAACGAAAGGAGAATACCGTTAGCGGATGAACGTCAATGCCGTACCGGCTACCGGCCCGGGGCAGGAAGTGACTTCTCCTCCGGAACGGAAAGCGGAAAAGAGCCGGGAAATCTTGCCCAAAAACGATAACGATAATCCTCCGGTTAATTCCCTCCGGAGCCCGCGTGAAAAACTCCTTCCCGCCCTGGAAAAGTTGAGGAAGACAGCGCCTATTTTTGATTTTCGTTTTCACTTTCTCATCCACGAAGGAACCAAACGCATCATGGTCCAGATCATTGATCAGGAAACGGGCAAGATACTTAACGAAATCCCGCCGGAAAAAATCCTGGACCTGGTGGCCCGGATTCAGGAGTTGGTGGGTTTGCTGGTAGACGAAAAGCTGTGACCTGCAATAAAGCGTATAAAATGACGACGTACATACCTACCTGCTTAATCAATCAATAGGTAACAAACGAAATGAGGGGAGGCAACCCTTGTGATTTACTACTTCAACCCGGTTAATCGGATGACCGGCCTGGCCTCGGGACTGGATACGAAAAGCATGGTGGCCGATTTGATGAAGGCGGCACGCATCCCGCTGGACCGAATGCTTCAAAACCAGCAGTTGCTCCAGTGGAAGCAGGAGGACTACCGGGCGATCAATACCACGCTCACCAACCTGCGGACCAGTTACGTTTTCCCTTTAAAACTGCAGTCCAGCTTCCTGGTTAAAAATGCGACTTCCAGCGACGAGTCGGTGGTGGCCGCCACCGCGAGCACAAAGGCCATCAGCGGCACTTATACCATTACCAGCGTGGATCAACTGGCTGCCGCCCATTCCGTGGCCTCCGACACATTCAATCCGGTCGTCCTGGAAGATACTTTTATCAATTCGGCAAATATCGATCTGGCCAATACCACCGCTTACGTTGACTACGCCAACGGCAAGGTGAGCACCTCCGCCGCCGGGACGGAAGTTTTCGAGTCCATCAACAAAACCGGCTTAAACGTAAGCAAGTTTCGTTTCACTGCAAATACATACATCCCTGCAGGAACTTCCATCAATTTCTATTATTCCACCGACGGCGGGTCCACCTGGACAGCAGTAAACGCCGGGGATGAAGTCACCCTGGGCACTCCTGCCACGCAACTTAAGTTCAAAGCAGAACTCACCGGCACCGCCGACGCCAGGCCCGAACTCCTGGATTACAGTTTTCAGGATATATCGCAGAGTTTCGAGGGAACTTTCAAGATCAACGGCAAAAGCATTACTGTGGCGGCCGGCACCACCAG
>DAISHP010000045.1:0-9304 GCA_036822475.1 Bacillota bacterium | reverse complement strand
TTTTCTTTGTGCCTTTTAAGCCTGTTGCCTTTGTGCCTGATCTTTTCTGGGCAGGACGAGGGCAACTTGCTGCTGCCATAAATATCTTCCCGGTTGTGGGAAGCCGCCTCCTTTTTCCGGGGCGGCGGCCTTTTAAATTCAAGGGCAGCCGCAGGATGCAGGTCCACAATTCGCGGCGCTCGATGTTTTCCAGGGCTTTTTCCTCCGGGTCCGGCTCTTAAAAAAACCAGGCAAAAGGAACCTGCCGCGGCAGAGAAAGTGCCCGGTCCCTTTCCGGGGTTGCCGGGTCCTTTAGTTTCTCAACGTAATCGTTCTGCCTGTGCCGGGCGGGCTGGTGGCTGGCCTCTTCAGCCTTTTTCGCCGTAGTTTGTTTTAGTTCAGCTCACAAACAGTTCGTACAGGCCGGTAATCGCCAGCAACAGGCCGGCAATCTCGCCGGCGTACTTTTTCAATCCGCGGGACGCACAAAAATGGCCGAATTTTATCCCCAGAGACAAAAGCAGCAAACTTAAAAAAGCGATCAAACCGGCCGCTAAAAACGGTTCCAGGCCGGAAACCCCGGCGCCCAGGCAGGCCGCCAGGTTGTTTAAAGTTAAAGCGATGCCCAAAAGCCCACCCTCTTTGCAGTCGATGTGTCCGGAACCATCCAAATCCGCGTAGGCGGGCGTTTTTAAAATTACGTTCAGGTTATAAAAAAGGTTTTGCGAACCGTTCAAGGCATCAAATCTGCCGATCCGCCGGCGTTCCTGGATAACGATCCAAATTCCGGCGAAAATAAGCAGAAAGGAGCCCAGATAGTTAGCCAGGTGGGGGGACGTAACCCGGGCAATCAATCTCCCAAAAAGCATGGCGAGGAGGGAGCCAGTTCCCACAACGAGAGCAATCAGGAAATTGGTGCCGATCGAAAGGTTCGTTTTTTTCGTTCCATAGTAAATGCCAACAATTAGATTATCCAGATTGGCGGCCAAAGCCAGCAGGAAAATAGTTAAAAAATGGTCCATGCCCGGAACCCCCGAAAAAGAATTTCCATCTCACCTTATGAACCAACTTGCTAAGTGGTTCCAGGCAAATGTTGTTATCTTGACAACCAGCAGCTTCCCTGGTAAGATGCATGCGCAGGGAGGCTTTTGCAACCATGGAAAAACCCGCTGAACCGGGAAGTAATCATTCAGGGGCGAAGGGAGATCACCTGCACATCCGGGAGCACCTGGCCAACGAGCGCACTTTTCTATCCTGGATCAGGACCAGCGTGGGCATCCTGGCCTTCGGCTTCGTCATGGAGAAGTTCAGTTTATATATGCGGTTGTTCTCCGGCGCAATGCCGGGAGCCGCGCCGGCGGACAGGGGGCTGCCGGAAGCCTCCACCGGTTTTTTCGGCATTCTTTTTATTGCCATTTCCGCCCTGATCACTGCCCTGGCCACGATTCGCTTTAAAGTTATCCAGCGCCAAATCGACACGCGTGCCTACCGGCCGTCGGCAACCCTCGATTTATTGCTGGCCGCCACGATCCTTTTTGTCGCCGTGATCATGGCCTTTTACCTGCTCCGGTCCGTTTAAATTGCCACTGACTGGATGGTAACCACTAATTCACATTGGGGAATTTTTATGGCCGAAAAAACCTCCCGGCCGATTTCCATCCGCGGGTTCCTCTACCCGGCCCTGCTCTTTTTGGGAGCCGGGGCAGTGGTAGTCCACTTCGCCGAGGGAAAGCAGGTCTGGCAGCTTTTGCGCCACAGCTCCTGGGAATGGGTTGTCCTGGCCGCATTCGGACAACTGCTCCTCCTGCTTAACCAGAGCGCGCTTTACGGTGCCGCCTGCCGCCTGGCCGGGCTGCCTGAAAAAATAAGGCGCCTGTTTCTCCTGGTGCTGGCGGCTTCTTTTACCGCGGTGGCCGTTCCCGGGGGAGCCCTCTCGGGGGCCGGGCTGATGGTTTACGATGCCGCCCGCCGGGGGCGGGAAACGGCGCGGGCCGTGCTGGCCAATTTGATTTTCTTTTTGCTGGATTACCTGGCTTTCCTGGTTGTTCTCACCCTGGCGCTTTTCTATTTGTACTTCCACGGCGTCCTGCAGAAATACGAATTAATCGCGGCTGGAATTTTAACCGCCCTGGTCCTGGCCGGGTTATTCCTGCTGGTTTTTACGGCCGCCAGACCCGCCGCCGGGGCGGCTTTCGGCGGTAAGATAACCGCCGCCTGCCGCTTTTTACCCGTCCTGAGCAAATGGGAAGATAAAATTGCCGGCTTCGCGGCGCGGTTGGCGGAGGCGGCCGGCGCTTTCCAGGCCGATAAACCCGGCCTTTTCCGGGGCGGCCTGCACGCCCTGCTGATGGAGGTCATTGGCCTTTTGCAGCTGGAAGCGCTTTTCCTGGCTTTCGGGAGCCATCCGGCGCCGGGCCAGTTGATTACCGGTTACGCCGTGGGAGTCCTTTTTATGATCGTTTCCATTACTCCTTCCGGAGTGGGAATCATGGAAGGCACCATGACGGCGGCGTACGTCTCCGTAGGCATCCCTTTGGAAAAAGCAGCGCTGGTTACCTTTACTTACCGCGCGCTTAGCTTCTGGCTGCCGGTGATCGCCGGTTTTTTCACGCTGCGGCAATTGTTCGGAAAAGATGGCTGCAGGAAAAATGAAGGGAAAGCACCTTAAGCAGGTGAACCGGGAGGCGTCCGGATGAAAAAAGGTTTTCTCCTGAAGGTACCCCAGCTGTGCGCTGGATTAGTCGCCCTGAACGGAACGGTAAATATCCTGTCCGCCTGGCTGGTCCACCATCCGGCCAGGATTGCCCTGCTCAAAAAAATTCTCCCCGTGGTCGTGATCCGGGGGAGCTGGCTGACCGCGGTCATGGCGGGAAGCGTGCAGCTGTTCCTTTCTTTCAGCCTGGGCCGGCGAAAACTTCTGGCCTGGCAAATAACTGCTGCCGTCCTTTTGCTGGCCGCCGCCACCAGTTTGCTGCGCGGCCTGCATTACGGCCAGGCGGCCGTCAACTGCGGCCTTTTTTTGCTTCTGCTGGCCTCCCGGCCGCATTTTACGGCGGCCAGCGACCCTCCTTCCGTGCGCCACGGCCTTTATATTTTCCTGGGCACTCTTTTGTTTACTTATCTTTACGGGTTGGGCGGCTTTTACCTGCTGGACAGGCACTTTCACGAGCACTTCGACCTGGTTGAGTCCTCCCGGCAGACGCTTGCTTTTCTGGCCTGGATCGATACGCCGGAAGTAGAGCACCCCACCCGCCTGGCCCGCTGGTTCCTGGACTCGCTCGCTTTTCTCGAAGTCGGCGGTCTGGTTTACGGATTGAGCATGCTTTTGCGCCCCGTGGCCTACCGGCGCCGGGTCCTGCCGGCCGAGCGCAAACGGGCGAAAGCAATCCTTGAACAATACGGGCACTCCTCCCTGGCCCATTTGACCCTCCTTCCCGACAAATATTACTTTTTCAGCGCTTCTAAAGAAAGCTTCGCCGCCTATACCCTGGTGGGCAACGTGGCGGTCGTTCTGGGCGATCCCATCGGCCCTGACGGGGACATCCCCCGCCTGATTGCCCAATTTAAAATTACCTGCGCGAAAAACGACTGGCACCCCGTCTTTTACCAGGTTCTTCCCGATTACCTGCCGGTCTATCACGACCTGGGTTTGAAAAGCTTGAAAATTGGCGAGGAGGCCGTGGTCAACGTCCGGGAATTTTCCCTGGCCGGCAGCGCCCGCAAAAGTTTGCGGTGGTCCGTCAACCGGCTGCTGCGCAAAGGGTACACGACAAAACTGCTGACGCCGCCGCTCGCTGACGGCGTTTTAAGGGAATTAAAAGAAGTCTCGGATGAATGGCTGAAATTGCAGCCCGGCCGCGAAAAAAGATTTTCCCTCGGCTGGTTCGATCCGCACTACCTCCGGCAGTGCCCGGTGATGGTGGTTATTGATCCCGAAGGCAAAATCCAGGCTTTCGCCAACCTGATTCCAGAGTACCGGCGCAACGAAGGAACCATCGACTTGATGCGCCGGCGGGGGGAGGACAGCGGATTGATGGACCTGCTTTTCGTCCGCTTGATCGAGTATTTCCGGGAGCAGGGTTACGCCACCTTCAACCTTGGCCTTTCGCCCCTGGCCGGAGTGGGCAGCCATCCGGAAGCGGGCGTCCCGGAAAAAGTTTTAAACTTTTATTACCACCATTTCAACCAGCTTTACGCCTTTAAGGGCCTGCGCCGGTTTAAAGAAAAATTCGGCCCGCGCTGGGAGCCGCGCTACCTCATCTACACCAGCCCCCTTCTGCTGCCCAAGATAGCGCTGGCCATCACGACAGCCAACGCCGGCGGGAACCTGCTCTTCACCTACCTGGGGGCGTGGTGGGAAAAACGCCGCCAGAAAATGAGGCCCGGGCAAAATTGAATCCCCTGGCCAAAAAACCTAAAATTAGCATAATCTCCCATAATTTGCAAATATATATGTTGCCTTGCCCCCTGTTTTCAACTACAATAAAGCTCGTGAATAATCAGGAAACCTGGTATCTTACCCATCGCCCGGCCAGGTCAAGGTTGCAGCGACCACGTCAACCTTTTGATAAATCGAAAGTTGGGTTAACCAGGTGAAAACATGCGCAAAATTATGGCCATAGGGTTATTGGGATGTTTCCTTCTAATCCTTC
The DNA here is from genome assembly GCA_036822475.1 of Bacillota bacterium. Classification (GTDB taxonomy): domain Bacteria; phylum Bacillota; class Desulfotomaculia; order Desulfotomaculales; family Nap2-2B; genus JAIMBK01. The sequence continues at coordinate 4,673 of DAISHP010000045.1, read as the reverse complement.
TTTTGGGGTATAGCAAGTCCAGGATCCGCCATCTTCTTTGGGCGCCGTACGCAAACGAAGCGGCAGTATTGCTCTACCACCAGATCGACCCGGCCCCCGGCGGACCGTATTCGATCACCCCCCGGCTGTTTGCCGAACACATCGACGCCCTTTTAAAAAACGGCTACCACGTCATCTCCACCGGGGAATTAACCGTTTTTTTCGAAGGAAAAACCCCTTTGCCGGAGAAGGCGGTAGTGATCACGTTCGACGACGGTTACCGTTCGTTTTACCGTTATGCCTATCCGGAACTGAAAACCCGGGGATTGCCGGCCGCCAATTTTGTGATTACTTCCTGGGTGGGCAAAAAAGTGGGCGGCCTGGAATACCTCACCTGGGACGAGATGCGGGAGATGCAGGCACACGGAATGAGTTTTTACGTCCACACGGACCACAGCCATTACGCCGCGCCAACAGCCGCCAAAGGCAACCCAAAGCCTGTCCTGGCCCACCGGCTTTGGCTTCCCGGGAAAAATCGCCTGGAGACGGAGGAAGAGTACCAGCAAAGGGTGGCCGGCGACCTGGCTACCGCCCGAAATCGAATGGAAAGGGAACTGCACCGGCCGGTGGTGCAAATTGCCTGGCCGTATGGGGATTCCAACAAACAACTGCTTGAGATAGCGCAATCGCTCGGTTACAAGTTCTGCTATACCACCCAAAGCGCCATGGTCACGGTAAAAACCGATCCTTTTGCCGTTCCGCGCCTGGACGTCGGAAATCCCGGCATAACGCCGGCAGACCTCATCTGGCGGATTCAGTATAACGCTTTCAAAGAAAAACTTCTTTCCAGGCCTGGCCTGCGCGTTTTGGACGATCTTTATCAACGATTCAAGAAGGCAGCGCTTGGTTTAAAATATTTCTTGCATAATTCCCCCTAAAACTAAAAAGGCAGCTCCGGCCAACCAGCAAAGCCAGGTCCTGGCAGGTTTTTGCCCAACGTTGCCGGCCACGAACCAGATCTACTGTGCCCACCTTTTGCTGACTTTATCAGTTCATCTAACGTGAGCCCGCATGAAACCTGGAAATAAAAAACATGTGCATTTTGCCACTACAGCAGTTCCTTTATTTTACAGCACCAGCTCCTCCGCAGGAGTGACGTTTTTTGGTGGTTTAATCCGCAGCACCCGTAAAATTTTATTGCTCAACTCCGTCCCTTTAGCTTTGACGTGTTCAATTTCCATTTCGACAAAGGCCAGTGAGTTCAGCGCCTCCCGGATTCTTTCCGGGGAAGCCGCTACCTTGGTTTTTTGAGGTGAAATTCCGGGGTCCTTTCCAGGAGGAAAGCCAGAAAACGGACCACAAATTGACCTTTAATGCGCGGTTCGGTCCAGTGGAAAACGGGCCTGACTTCCAGGGTGCTCTTCATGACGCGAAAAGATTCTTCGATCTTCCATAGAGTATGGTAGGCATCGAGCACGTCCAGGGTTTTTCCTTCAAAGGTACTTCCGGGGGAATAATTCGTAGCCAATGGGTCGGCCTTCGCAGTCTATGAACAGGCCCAGTACTACCTGCACTTCGTTAAACTTACTGGCCTTGCTGTAACCGAAATCTTTTAGGCAGTCGGCCTGACCACGAAGCGGCCAAGATATTCTCCGCCGTGCCCCTGGGGCAACAAACGGTTTCGATGCCTGAAAAACCGGCAGAAGGCAAGGTTGATCCTTTCGTTACGGGCAATTAACTTTCGCTCTTCTACCGTCGGCCACAGACCGCGCGGCACGAGTTCCCCGCAGACGTCCACCCCAACCAGCCGGCGGCGTGTCATACACCAGCGCAGGAAAGCAAATACTTCTGCCACCGGCAGCTCACCCGTCCCCCAGTCGGTAATTGCCGTAGTGAAAACGTCCTTGTCTACACTGAGGTAGATGTCGCCGGTGCCCAAAAGCGCCTCGAAATAGTCCTTCGCGCGGGAAAACATGGATCGCCATGACTGAGCAGTTAAAGCGACCACCTTCGCAGGCAGACTCAGCGTTTTTCCGGCGATCCCAATTACCACCACCCGCCGGACCGCGGGAAGCCTTACCACTTCCCGAATCCAGGAACCGCAACTCACAAATCCTTCGGGAACGGAGAAACAGTCCAGGTGACGGTCGAGAATGAGCACATCCAGTGGCCCTTTTGCGGCCTGCCGGGCGATCAGGGGCAGCGCCAGGTGATGGAAGGCGCCGCTGCCCATAAAAACGAGTTTTGCCGGGAAAGTTTTTAGCCGTTCAGCCACGGTAGCCAGCGTCTCCCGCGTACTCATGCACCGGAGGCCAGAAATATCCAATCGCAACCGGTACTCTGCGCGACGCGCAAGACGCGGCTGCCAAACAAGCGTCTCATCTGTTTCCAGAAGCCCTACCTGCATGGCCTACCAGTCCCAACCGCAGCGTTAGGAGTGAATTGGTTAACACCGAATCGCCTTCTGCACCTAACGACATTATGGGCGGTAAATTACTTCGTCTGGACAGTCATCTCCTTTTCCCCAGCTGTTGGGTTTTATTCTTCTCCCCTCGTGGGCATTTCGTAAATAATCTGATCCTTCTGGTTAATCTTACGGTAGAATAAGGCTTAGAAGCAGATCCTTTAACAGCAAGATAATTTTGGGAGGCCAACGCCATGAAAAAAGAAGGCAACCCTTCCCGCGCCAGATTATATATAGGTACGTCGGGCTGGGCCTACGGGCACTGGCGGCAAGTTTTCTACCCTGACAGCTTACCCGCAAAAGACAGGCTGAAATATTACTCCAGACATTTTCAGACAACCGAAATCAATTACTCTTTTTACCATTTACCGCGCCCGGCCACTTATCTTAAATGGTTCAGTGAAACTCCGGACGGTTTTATTTTTGCCGTCAAAGTTTCTCGTTTGATCACGCATGTTAAAAAACTAAGAGATGTCCGGGAGGTCTGGACAAAATTTATTGAGCACGCTTTAAATTTAAAGGAAAAGCTGGGTCCGCTCCTGTTTCAGTTCCCCCCGAACTTCCCGGCGGAAGGAGAAGGGTGTCAGCGGCTAAAAGATTTTTTGTCTTCAAAACCGGGTCAGAACCTGCGTTTCGCTTTTGAGTTTCGCCACCAAAGCTGGTGTGATCAGCAAATTTACGACTTTTTAAGGGAATATAACGCTGCCTGGGTGATTGCCGACTCTTCCCGTTACCCCAGGGTAAAATCCGTCACCGCCGACTTTGTCTACGTACGGATGCACGGCCCGCAAGCCATGTTCAGCTCCCTATACTCCGGTGAAGAATTAAACGAACTGGCTCAGGAGATAAAGCAATGGTTATCTTCGGGTCTGGATGTTTACGTTTATTTTAACAACGATTTTCATGGTTTTGCAATTGCCAACGCCAGAGAGTTGGTTTTAAAATTAGACCCTCATGCCGCTTTTTCGCGGCACCAACAGATGATGAAAATTAGCGAGCGCTGTTTTCAGGACAAAGGTATAAAGGCACAGAGGCACAAAGGCACAAAGAAATGAAGCCGGGAATATTTTACTTTGTGCCTTTGTGCCTGGAAAACTTTGTGCCTGGTATTTTCAGGGTAGAGGGTTACCCGCCGCATGAAAACCTGTAACAGCAAGAAAATCTTTTTCCAGTTTTTATGGTTTTTCACTATTTCAGGTGAGTTGTTCTTATTCAATTCATGCAGCCCTTCATCAGAGCAAAGCGGATGACATGGAGAATGCCCGTGTTAGCCTTGTTTGGCAAGGAGCCTGAGCAAAGCGGGACTCTCTCCTGACCCCACATAAAACACGGATGCGCGGCTCCATGTCAAGGGTGGCCGCTGGTATAATATGACAACACCCACTCAAAATAGCGAATAGATAATTAAAATTGGGAAGTATTCTCGGCGGCATTAATAAAAGCACCCCTTTTAGGGTGCTTTTGACAGCGGGTAATTTGATTTGCTCGTGGTTCCCTTAGGGTTCCGTCTGGACGCCGGTAGCAGCTTCCTGGGCGTCTACCAGACCGTAGCCGTACAGGTTATTTTTGCCCGGGCTGCCCAGGTCGTCGGCGGTGCTCTGGAGCTTCGAACGTACTTCGGATTTGTCGGTTACTCCGGACGCAATCACCAGAGCAGCGGAGCCCGCGACATGCGGGGAGGCCATTGACGTTCCGGATATAGTCGCGTAGCCACCGCCCTTGAACGTTGAATAGATGTTGTTTCCGGGGGCGGCCAGCTCAACTTCAGGTCCTCGGCTGCTCCACTCGGCTATACAATTATTTTCATCTGTAGCGGAAACAGCGATTACTTCCGGATACTTGGCCGGATACAGCACGGTATTGTCTGCAGGTCCACTGTTCCCCGCAGCGGCGACCAGCACTATCCCGCTGTTATAGGCAGCGACAATTGCATCGTGTAATGACTGGACGTCAGAAGAGGTCCCAAAACTCATGTTGACTACCTGCATTCCGTTGGTAATGCACCATTGCAGCCCCTCGATAATATCGGAAACATACCCTGAGCCCTGCCTGTTCAGCACTTTGACTGCATAGAGCCAGGCTTCGGGAGCAGTACCGATTACGCCGACAGCGTTATCCACGGCGGCGATGATCCCGGCGACATGTGTGCCGTGACCGTTATCGTCGTCAGGGCTCTTCCGGGGATTGATGGTATTGATGCCACCTTTGATATTAGCCTGAAGATCGGGGT
>DAISHP010000044.1:0-9451 GCA_036822475.1 Bacillota bacterium | reverse complement strand
GCCTTTGTGGTCTGCTTAAACTTGCTGCTTTAATTTTCTTTTGAGCGAAAACGTCAACAATCAGGAAAAACATCTTTATGTCCTTTACCTCTTTCCGGCTGTCCCGCAGTGCCTCGCAGTGCCTTTGTGCCTGTGTGCCTTTGTGCCTCAATTACTTTTTCAACAACAGCCAGGCGCCGGCGGCCATCAACAACGTCCCCGCGATCCGGTGCCAGGTGAAGGGAAGCCGTTCCAGTCCAAACAGGCCAAAATGATCGATCACGCTGGCCGTAAGCACCTGGCCCAGGATGATGGCGGTGGTGGCCGGCGCGACGCCCACCTTGGGGATGCTGCGCGCCACCGCGTAAATAATTAAAACTCCCAGTGCGCCGCCCAGGTAGGTATACCACGGCGCCTGGACGAACTGGCCGAGCCGGTTGCCCCCCGGCAAGAAAAGAAACAACACTGCCGCCGCCAGAACCAGGCCCGTCAAATGCACGATCAAAGTTGTTTCCATAAGGCCGATCACCTTTCCCAGGACGGCGTTTAAAGAACCCTGCAGGGCCATGGCCAGCCCGGATCCAGCCGCGATCAGCAGGGCCAGGATTTTGACGCTCAATACCCGGAAACCTCCCTCGAAAATAAGTGAATAAACGGTGCCTTGAATAAACGGTGCCTGGCACCACATTTTTAACTTATGAGCTTCTTGCCGGCACTTGCATACTTGATGACCGGAACAGTTGTTCGCAATGGGGCCGGCGGGTAACTGCTTCCCCTCTGGCCTATTTTTTTCTGCTTCCCCAAAATATATGCGACTGGATCGAATCATCCAGTCGCCTTCCCCAGCCGGGCATCCCACTTCAGGGGTGCCTCTGTTTTTTTGATCTCCTTGATTTTTCCGGGCGATCCACCCGTCGTATCCGCTGTTTGGACCCTGTTTTGTCCCGGCTGTTCCGGTTTTTCCGGGGTGCCGGCCGGTGCACCGGGCTGGGGCTTGCCGAAATTTCCCATCAGGCTGCTAAAAGCGCTGATCAACTTCATCAACGTAGCCGGATCGGGAGTTTTGCCCGGCTGCGGATTAAGCATACTCATGAGCGCGGCGGGCGTCAATGCACCCGGCCCGGCTCCGGACGCCGGCTCGCGCACTTGCGGAGTACCGCCCGACAGCAGATTGAAAAGCGTCCCCAGCATGGGGTACACTGCCCCCGGCGGCTGGACCCCGGCGCTTCCGAACTGTTTGTTCAGCAGGCTGACGATCCCCAGCAGGTTGACCAGACTGAGCATCAGCATGCTGTCCAGACAGTCCGCTCCTTTCGCGGACTGAAAGTCCAGCAACTTCTCCAGTATACTCTCCAGGTAAAAATCCTTTCCGCTCTCTTCTTCGGCCATGACCACGCCTCCCTTGAAAATAGGAATTAGGGGTTAGGAATTGGAAATCAGGGCAAATGCTCTTACTGTAAATAACGATTTTCATTCTTTATAAAGGGAACGTAGGTCCCCTAAATAATCCCCTTCATAGAAAATATATTCTCTAACCGGGCAAAAGTTTCGGCGTCCAAAATGTAACCCGCCGGCGTCATCAAGCGTAATATAACAAAGGAGTGAAGCAAGGGAGGAAAAAAAAATGTCCATTGGATTGCAACCCAACAGCCCCTATACGTTATTCCTCATTTTTATTTTATTGCTGCTTTCCGTAGATCCCAAGACGGAAGCAAAACTTGCCTTCCTCAAGTCCTTTTTGCTGACCACCCGGGAAACAGTGCGGATTTTCCATAACGGGTTGGAGAGTTGGCACGCCGCCATGTCAGAATATTTATCAGCCTGGGGAAACCGGTAACAAAATTTCCCTGCCAGCCATAAAATATGGTAAACGCCAAATCTCACCGGAAAGGAGGGAATCTAACTTGCCCGAGAATTATAATCCTTTTGTCGTCCCGGTGCTCCTTTTGTTTTCACTTATCCCGGAAAGCGAGAAAAGGCTTGGGCAGCTCGCCGCGTTGATTGAAGCCACCCAAAGCGCCGTCTCCACGCTTCGCTCCGGAATGGAAGGTTTTCATACCGCGGTGGTAGAGGCTTTTTTTGCGCCGGACTCCCCAAACACTCCCGATCATCAAAATACTTCTTCTTCGCCCGGTTTCACGACCAAACCGGCCCGGGAAGAAAAACCCAAAACCGACCTGCTATAAAAAAATGGTTATCGCGCCGCCGGATGCCGAAAGGGGGAAAAACCCGGGCGTCCGGCGTTTTGATAACCAAACCGGATAGCCGAAATTACTTCCTGGCCGGTTTTTCCTCCTGGCTTCCCCGGCCGCCGGTCCTTTGCCCCAGGAGACTGATGATGCCCATGAGGTTCACCAGGCTCATCAGGATGAGCAGGTTTGCCTGGTTCATCTCCGGTCCGCCTCCTTTTTCCAGCAGGGAAAACAGGGTATTTTCCAAACCGCTCTGAGGAATTTGTTCCGCCATTCTCCCCACCTCAAAAAATGCCCGGAAGGTCGGGCAGGTTCGTAATCCCGGTCAGCCTGGAGATTTCTTCCTTCAGCTGGCGGTGGGTTTCGCGCAGGGCCTGGTTGTGGGCTTCGGCAAGCACGGTCCCCAGCCGGTCCTCCGCCAATAAAGACCGGGCCCCCGGTCTAAAGCGCACTTCCACCACTTCCTGCAGGACATTCATGACAATCCCCACCGCCCTGCCGCCGCGTTCCACGCAGAGAACGATTTTCCGGAGGTCGTCTTCGGACTGCTGCAGCTGCTGAATAATTTTAGGCAAGCCAAACAAAACAAATACTCCTTCCTGAAAAAGAAAAGCTGTTTTCCACAGCCAGCCCCACAGTAAATTTCAACCTCATTTTCTCTTTACTTAAAACCCGCCGGTACATTCAAAAGTTACGTCGTCTATTTTTACCGTGTTGGTGTTATTGGTCCCGGGCGAGAAGGTCAGCCTCACCAGGGCGGAAGCCGTTCCGGCCGGCGCCGCGGGCGTGTTTACGCTGAACTGCTGGTAACTGTTATCTGGGATGGCGGTGCTGTTCCAGCTCTGGCTGACGCCGTCCAGTTGCTGCCCCGTCCGGTTAAAGAAGCGTACTTCGGCGGTCAGGGTGAAGTTATCCAGAGGTGCCGCTTTTACGTTCTCCCGCGCCCAGAAAGTTAACTTATAAATCCGTCCCGGGGCAATGGCCTGGATGTTGCGCACTGTCTGGAAGATGGCGGCTTCCCGGTTCGGGTTGGTAATTCCCAGTTCGGCTCCCTGGCCGCCGCCGTGAGCGACGCTGGTCGGCCCCACGTTGGCCGTTGCGCCCCAGAAAACGGGGACGTTGCCCACCCATTGCTCTAAGCCCGGATCTTCCAGCAAATTGCCGGGCGGGCAAATTTCCGGCGACGGGCAAAGCTGGACGTAAATCTGGCGCTCCTCCACAATCTTTAACCGGACGATGATTATACTCGTCTGCTGCAGGCGGCTTCCCCGGATCAGCTCCCAGGTGAGGTCAAACTTCGGCTTCGGGAACTGGACAGCCACATTGTCCTCGTCGAGCACCGGCTGGGGCGTTTTAAGCTCGACGACTTTGGAAAAAGGAACCTCTTCCTGGAAATGTTTAACATCATCTTCCTTATTGACATAGTAAATTTGTTTGTGCAGAACACCCTGGACCAGCACTTTTTTCACTACCGAAACCGCGCCGGTGATGTGCTTGAAGTGATGGTTCCACTCTTTCGGAATAACCACCTGCCAGCGCCCGATATGTTCGTGGATAAAGACCGGTTCCGCCTCCAGATCCTGCACTTTCCCGTCGATATGGTCTACCCTCTTCGTCAGCTCCGGCAAATGAGTAGTGGTGTCCACCACCACCTGCGCCTCTTCTTCGGCCAGTACTACGGGTACTTTCAGCTTCATGCACAAGACCATTTCCGGTTCCCTGTACTCGTATTGAATGGACATAAAACAAAAACCTCCTTTAACTGATTGATTTTACATCATCCTTAACCTTTGGCGGGCGGACAGGGGATGTTGATGACCTGCCCCACCTGCAAGTTCTCGGGGCTCACCCCGGGATTGGCCTGCATAATGGCTTCCACTGTAGTCCCGTACCGTTGGGCCAGTTTAAAGAAAGTGTCCCCGGGCTGAATCGAATAGCGAATCACTTCTCCCGGCGCGCACACCGGCGGCGTGGGCACCGGTGTCGGGACGGTCACTTCCACGGCGACGTCTTTCTGCAGGGTCTCAAAAACCCGGGCGATAACCTTCAGAACCAGCTCAAGGGTGATCTTGCAGCCTTCTTTATCGGCGGTAATAAATTCCACCGTTGCCCGGACGTCCACCTCCATGCCTTCCTCGGCTCCCGGAATTTCGACGAAGGTCCGGAAGGGGATCTTCCGGTGGACGGCGTGCACGGGCTGGTCCTCCAGAGCTGCCACGTATACCACCTGGACAATCACATCGCCCCGGACGATCACCTTGTTTTTCAAGATCCTGGTTTCGGTGATTTCCACTTTTTCTACTGTGTTATTCAAAATCTTATCTACTTCCGGTTTTGGTTCGGGGGTTTCAAAGGTATCCCGCAAGACGACCTGGGTGGTACCTTCGCCGATGACGTGGTCGATTTTCAACCTCGCCATGGTGGCCTGGGCACCCATCACTTCCGTCACCACGTTCACCTGCCTGGTTTGGAAAACGTTGGCGGTGAGCATGAGCACCACGTCCGCCCGCAGGCGGTCCGGCCGGATCTGCTCCACGTCGGCGCTTTCCACCCGGACGTCAACCCGCACATCCATCTCTGGTTCGGCGCCGGGCACCTCAACGAAATCGCTGAACGAAAAGGTCCGGTGCAACTGATGGACGGGCTGGTCCGGCTCTAAGGCGACGTACAAAATGTCCAGGGTAACCTGGCCGTCGACAATCACCTTATTTTTCAAAACGCGTTTGTTGGTTACTTCCGCCGAAACCATCACTTCCAGGATCTTATCCACCGCCGGCTTTTCTTCGGGAACGTCAAAATCGTGGCTGACAATCACCTGCTTGGTCCTACTGGCCACCACGTGAGCGATTTTAATCATTTCCGTTTTGCAGGTAGCCCCTGCTGGACACTGGGTTAAAACATCGACTTCCTGGATCTGCGTTACCTTCACAAAAACGGACAGGACGGCGGCTACGTCAAACTGCCGGGCGTCGTCGCGGCTACGGACGATATTTATATCCTCCACGGTGACCTTCCCCTGCACTTCCATCCCCGGCTGCGCGCCAAAAACGTCCACAAAGGTGGTAAACGGCAGTTGCACGTGCATGTGGTGCACCGCCTGGGCAGGCTCGAAGGCAACGTAGACGATCTGCAGGGTCAGGGTTCCTTCGACGATTACTTTATCAGGGACGATTTCCAGTTTCTTGATCGTGGCCGCTTTATCTGTTGAGAGAATTTTATCCACGTCCGGCTTGGCTTCTGGTACGGTAACTTTGCCCCGCACCACGGCCTGCTGCGTGTTTTCGTTGATTACCTGATGAACCCGCAACCTTTCCGTGGTGACCGAACTGGCTGCCATATTCATACTTCCCCCTTTCAAAAATAATCTAATAATATATATATGAGTGAGGGGGATAAATGTGCGGTAATTTGATCCGCAAATAAAAAAAGCCCCCTTTTAGAGGCACAAAGGCACAAAGTAGACAGGCACAAAGGGAGAAGTTGTCTTTACCCTTTGTGCCTTTGTGCCTCTGTGCCTTAGTACCTTTACTTTCTTTGTCCCTCTGTGCCTTAGTGCCTTTGTCCCTTAGTGCCTTTATCCAATAAACATCTGCACAAAAATTTTCCCGTACGGGCTCCCCTCCGCCACGCCGATACCCATCTGGGTGAAGGAGGTGTTTAAAATGTTCGCCCGGTGTCCCGGCGAATTCATTAAATTCTTATGCGCCATTTCCATGTTCGGAGCGCCGGCCAGATTTTCCCCGGCCGTGCGGTAAGTTATGCCGAACTGCTTCATCATCGCAAACGGGCTTCCGTACGTAGGGGAAGTGTGGCTGAAATAATTGTTGGCAACCATGTCTTGCGCTTTTAAGCGGGCCACTTTCACCAGCTCCAGGTTGACCTTCAGGGCCGGCAGCCCGGCAGCGGCGCGCTCCTGATTGACAAGCTCCACCATGCGCTGTTCATCGGCGGTGAGCCCCTTCACTGGTGCGGGCTGGGGCTGCGGTTGAGGTTGAGGTTGAGGTTTTGGCTGCGGCTGAGACTCCCGGATGACCACCGGGTAGCGTCCGTGATAATAAATGCGGATTATCTTCGTGCCCGGATAAAAATAATAATATTTTTTGACCGGGCTGCCGGAAACGATCCGGCAGGTGTAAGGATAATATTTGGATCCGGAGTCAGTTGAAAACAGGCAGACCAGTTTGGCGCCGGCGCTATCCGCCCCGGCGGAGCCCGGGAGCTCCGCCGCCGGCGTTTTTACCGGCGCCGCCGCCACCAGAAATCCCAAAAACAAAAAGACAGCCAGCGCTTTCCATAACTTTGTTCGTCTGGAAAACAGCATGGGTTCGCCCCTTTCTTTAATTTATCCAGACCACCCCTTCGTCCCACGGTCTGGATATCAGGTTATTTATAGATTAACAGTTTAGTTCTTTTCCTGGCAATTCTGTCTAATCGACAAGATTTGCAAAAAAATCTACTGACAACCTGCAGGCTTGTCCATAAGGCGTGGATCATAAAATTTGTTCCGCCTGGGAGCAATTGGTATAATGCTAGTGAGTCTGAAAAAAACTAAAATCGCAAGCTGAATACAAAACTGCTCCCAGACCTTCGTTCACCGCCAGACACTCCAGCCTGCCGTCCCCTTCGTAAAAACAGGTCAGGATAAATAAATTCCGGAAAACCTTTTGAAATCTTTTTAACAATAATTCATCCATGTTCGGCAGGATCTCAACGGCGGCCGTCCCACTTTTAATCACCAGCGTGTAGCGGCCGTCCGCCTGGCGCCGGAACATAACCCGGTAGGGACGGAGATGCGCCTCATGAAGAAAGCGGTCAATTTTCTTGAGCAATCCTTGCGCGTTCCACCTGGCTTCTTCTTTTTGCCGAAAGGACGGCCCGATCGCCGGCACTTCTCCGAGCATGACCAGAGCAATTTTGCCGGCGCGGGAAATATCCTGACCCAAACCGACATCCCCCTCTTTTCTCCCAGGACATTCTTTAAATTAAAGAGCTCAGCGCAAAGTGTTCCAGGTACAAAGGCACAAAGCTAATCTTCCCGGTCCATTTCTCTTTGTGCCTCCGTGTCTTTGTACCTTAGGGGGCTGGGGAACCCGAAACCTCGCCGGGCGGCTTAAAAAATCAGATTGAGTTTTTCCAGGACGTTCTGGATCCGGTTAAAAACCGTATATTTATCTGAACCGGCAAACAACAAACCCACCGCCTCTCTTTTATCGTTGAGGACCAGCGAGCCGCTGTCTCCCGGCCGGGAAACCAGATCGCTCATAATCTGGTCGGTAAACCAGCCGATCTCGTCCTCAAGAATATCGACCTTTACCGTAACGCCGACGGAAAGTACTTTTCCCTCCGTCAACCCGCTGGTCCGGCCGCTTTTCAGCACCTGATCGGACGGCTGAAGCTCACCCACCCCGTTAACCGGGCCAATGTCCAGGATATTGTCGTCGATCAGGCCGGGGGAATCCGGGCGGGCCACCGCAGCGTCAATCAAGTTGTTTTCCTGCGTCCGCCTGATCAACCGGAGATCATAATTGGGGCGGAAAGCGTGCAGGAGAACATTCCCCGTGCGGGACACGGCCGCCGCCACCGGACATTCCACTTCCTGTTCGCTGCGCTTAACCGGCACAAAACGGAGCAGGCTACCGATGCGATCGCGCGGGCCCCCGCCGTCGTGCGGACCGGGCTGAAAAACAGGGTCGCCGATTGCCGCCCGCCCATCCCGGCCGTTGGAGGCGTTGGCCAGGATGTGGTTATTGCTTAAAATCAGCTTCTCTTTAGTGTTTTTATCCTTGACCACGGCGCCGAAAGTACCGGCGGAAACCCGGAAATGGCCGATGCTGACGCCGGGCGGGGCCGGCCGGACCCGGCGGGTTCGCCCCGCTAAAGGGTCGCTTAAAAAACGAAACCTCCCGGTTTCGATGACGTCTGTTTCCAGATCGCCAATTTTTAAAGGAACAACCTGGTCTCTGCGCAGTTCCCGGGCGGGAATTTTCTTTTCCACAAAAACAACCAGGGATAAACGGCCGGTTGCTTCTTCCCCCGCTTTTTTAATTCCTACGCCTACTCCCACCACATTCGGCAATTTCAGGAGCTTTCCCTTCGATTTGCCCAAAACCCGCAAGTGCCGATCCATCATCCGACCCTCCCCGTCTTTCCAGCATCATATGCAGAAAGCGGAAGAAGGGTGACGAGTCGGATGTCAGTCGTCGGTATAAAAGTACAAAGCAAAAATATCCCCGGCCGGACGTATTTCTTTGGGCCTTTACGTTTTTTGTCTCAATACGGCGATTTGGGGACGCCCAGGCGGTACTTTCCCCTCGTTTCCACGCCGCCGATGCCGGGAAAACCAGTAATCGTCCCGGAAATAATGTCTTTTAAGGGAATCGGATCATAGATTGATGTATAAGCAATTTTTTCCACTACAAAAACGGGATCAAAAGCGTGAATCAGAACGCGCTGGGGCGAACTGGCAAAGTTGGCCCCCGCCGCCAGGAGGGCCTCGTAGTGGGACTGGCAGGCCCCGGCGAAAATAATCAGGTCGTCCTTGCTTTTTTCGTACCCCCGGGCGACCTTTACAGCTTCCATAAAGTTTTTGGAATGGTGATAATTTTTCAGGTTGGAAAAATCCCGCGTACCTTTGACAAGGCCGTCGTGACCGGTGAGCACCAGAATGTCCGGATGGTGCGTACGCAGCAGAGCGTCCAACTCTTTGACCTGTTCTTCTTCCGGGATGCAGTAGCCGTGGGCGGGGATGCCCAGCTGCCGATAGGTGGTCAGGCATAAATCCAGGTAATCGCCATCACCGTCAATGTGCAGGACGGAACCGGGCACGTCAAAGCTTTCGATCTTGTTTTCCGCGTAACCCGTCGCCCGGGTCATTCTTTGGCGGTGCTCCTCCTGCCGGCGCTGAAAAATTCGCCGCATCTGTTCGTGATTTCTGGTCATGAAGGAATGCCAGAAGGCGGCTACCTGGGCAGGTTCCACCCTTTGCAGGTCGTCCAGGGGGGAAGTGGCCAGAAGACGCAGGTCAAGCCCTTTTAACCGGGCATATTCTTTCCCGTCGACGCCAATGAAGATCTCCATTACCTTAAAAAATATATCGCCTCCGTACGACAGGCGGGCGACGACATCACCAGTTTTGATCTTATCCACGGCCCTCACCTCCATAATTTCCCTACATTGTATGTTCCAACCAGCTAATCTGGTGAATATGCTAAAGTGATGAAATTGAAAACTATTTTAAACAAGGCACGTTATCAGAAGGAGGGAGGTTTTTGCCAGAAGGG
>DAISHP010000043.1:0-9454 GCA_036822475.1 Bacillota bacterium | reverse complement strand
CGCCAGATACTCGATGAGCTCTCCGTCGAACCATTCCGAAATGGCCCCAAAATAACCGATCACCGGTTTGGCCAATCCCTGCAAGGATAAGGGCGCCTGCCCGAAAAAGGCGGCAAAGTGCGCAAAATCGGCGGCGTTGCGGATGAGCAGGCAGTTTTGGTTAAGCTCCTTTTTTTCCTCCCGCAAACGTTGGGACGTTGTCACCACCAGGTCGGCGAGGCGCGCAAGTTTTTCTTCCTGGGCAAGCATGACGGCACCGTTGGTGGAAAAACCGTCGTGCCGGTCGAGACAATCGTAAACGATTTTCCAGCCGTATTTTTTCTTGAGCTCTTGCACCAGCGGTGTCCAAAAAGGTAACTGGACAATACAGACCACTTCCGGCAGATTCCATTCCCGGCGCAGAAAATCTATCGCCGCACAGGCTTTTTCGACGAGAACGGCGTCCATTTGTTCGCGATACACATTTACCAGCCGGGAATACGGGAGTTCCACCTCGTAAATGTTTTCTTTCAGCAGCCGCACCAGGGGAAATTCAGCGTTCGCCCGGAAAGTGGTCCGGAGGTAAAAGACGCGGTGCCCGTTTTCGGCCAGGCCGCAGGCCAGGTGCTGAGGCCGCTGAAACCGGAGCTCCCAGTCGATGACGGGGAAAAAGATTACATCGTATTGGGACGTTTTCATTAGGTGATTTACTCCTGCTGCGGGTACAACTGCAGACGGCGGAGAAGATTGGACCGGTGCGGATAGAAAAACCGGTTTCCCCTGGCTAAGCGATAACAGGTAAAGAAAAACTTCTTTGAGCAGGGCAAAAGTGCGGGAATAATTCGCCTCCTGTTTTTTTTGCCGCGCGTAAGCGGCTACGCGTTCGTAAAAATTTGGATCGGCCAGCAGCCGGCGAACGGCTTCCCGGGCACCCAAACCGTCAAAGGGGGCCAAAGCCAGTTCCGGAAAACAGATTCTTTGTTGCTCAAAAGTGTTGCTCCCGACCACGGGAACGCCTACGCTGGCCAGTTCGCCGCAAATTCCCCCCGCGCACGCGTAGGCGTCCATAATAATCCCCAGGTAATACCCGGCGAGTCTCTGCAAATGCTCCGGATACGAGGGCACGCGCGGCAAAATAGTCAGGGGGCAGTTTAATTGCCTGGCGGCCTCCCGGTACAGGGAAATTATTTCTTCCCCGCGCGGCGCCCCTTGCCGGCCGGAATCGAGAATCAGCACGTCAACCGGCAGGCCAAAGGGAAGGACGGCGTAAAGGCCGGTCAGTCCGTTCCAGCCCCGGCCCGGAAAACCGGCCAAAAGAACCCGGCGTTTGCGCTGTTCAACCGGTTTGACCAGGCTCGCGGCGGCGTGAACGGCCAGGGGAGAATTCAGGTTGACTACGGGAACGCCGGCAAACAGGGAGAAGTAGCGAGCATGCATTTCGCAAAAGGTCAGCAGCAAGTCGCATTTATTCAGCCAGCTGGAGCCGGCGGCTCGGCTTTCGTTCCACCGAAAGTAGGGTTCGCAATCAGGGCTGATGACCAGGATTATTTTCGCCCGGGTTGCTTGTCTGAAAACGGCAAATTTTTCGGACAGGTCGGAAAGGCTGCCGATTACAAGCAAAACGCAATGGTAGTCTTTCAATTGTTCTGCCGGCAACGTTTTTAGATTGTATACATCCATCAGGAAAAGACGCGCGATCAACCACTCATCCCGGTCCGGATAAAAACGGTCCCGGTTTAGCCAGTTATGATCTAACTGCCTGCCGGTAACGAGGGCAAATTTTTTTTGCCGCAGCCGGCCGAGATCAAATTCCTGCTCCCGCAGTGCGTCCATTCCTTCCCCCCCTCATTGATCCTTTCAAGGAAACTTAACTTCAAGGCGTTTGAATTTGGATTTCGTAGATTAACCGGTAGCAAGGAGGGGCGACTACGCTGAGCTTCATTTTTTCCCCGCTCTCTTCAGGTAGAATGCTATAATAAAACAATATATGCAATTAGTGGCTTTAAGGTGTAATAGCCGCAGGTGGATTACTTTTTATTCTCCAAATAAACCCTCCAGGGCGTCTTTCAAAATCCGGAAGAAGCGGCGGTAGTTGGAGCGCCGGTACTTCTTTTCCACGGCATACCGGCAAACATGCTCGTAAAAGACGTCGTCCCGGAGGAGGCGGGCTACTTTTGCCCTGGCCCCTGCCCCGTCGTACGGAGGTACGGTAATTTCGGGAAAGCATTCCTGCTGCTGTTCCAGCGTGTTGCTCCCGACCACCGGAACGCCCACGCTGGCCAGGTCGCCCGTAAAGCGGCCGGAAACCGTCCGCGCGTCCAGGCAAACGGCCAGGTAATAGCGGGAGACATGTTTGATAAAGTCCGGATACCAGATCAGGTAAGGCAAGATTCTGATTTCTCGCCGGTACTTCCTGGCCAAAGATGCGTAGAAACGCACCTTCTCTTCATCTCTGGAACCGTCCTGATGAAAGATATCCTGCTGCAGGACATCAACCGGCAGCCCGGCCCCCAGGGCGACCATTAAGCTGGTCAGGCCGTTCCAGTGCAGGCCCAGAGAACCGTTGACCAGGACGCGCCGCAACCTTTTTTCCCGCGGGACGATCAAGCCGGCCAGGTGGTGAACCGGTGCCGGGTTGTCCAGGCTGACCACCGGGGCTTCGGTAAACATGGAAAGAAAATTGATTTTCATTGCGCTCCAGGTGAGCACCAGATCGCATGCTTTGAGCCACGCCAGCTTTAACCGCAGGTCCCGCACGGGGAACCAGGTGAAATATTCGCAGCCGCCGTCAATTAAAAGGGCTACTTTGGCCCGACCGGTTCTTTTGACGTCGAAAAGCAGTTCCGGGAAATCCGGAGCGAAGTGGATGAGGATAATCAGATCATAGTCGCGCAAATCTTCTGCTCTCACCTGGTAAACGTAATAAGTATCCATTTGAAAAAGATTCCGGATGAGGTCAAATTCCCTGGCTACGGCCAGGGAAGGACCATCTTCCAGCCAGCGCCGGTGCAGGTGCACGTGCGTGACCAGGGCCATTTTCTTGCCGGCCAGCCGGCCGGGGTCAAATTCTTCTTTCCGCAAAGGGGTGTCTTCCAGCACTTTCCCTCTTCCTTCCTTGGCTTTCTTTGTTGGGTCAAAAGGGAATCTTAAACCTTTGCATGAACCAATCGTCGCTGAAAACGCGGCGGCGCATGTATACGCAGCGGCGGGCCTGATTTGTTAAAAACAGCTGGGTAGAGAGCGCCGGCGTGAACCCCGGAAAATTTTCGGCCAGGATAACCGTTTTGGCCAGCCGGGGTCCGGAAAAATGCAGCAGGGCCAGCAGGAGCAAGTTAAAAACCAGGTGCTCCCCCCGAAGCTGGTAGGCAGGTGCAGGCCGGGTGAGGTGGAGAATTCTGACCAGGGGATAAACGGCCACCCGGAAGCCAAAAAGCCATAACTTCAAAGAGAATTCCGCGTCGTCGCAACCCCAGATCCGGAAACCCTCCTCAAAACCGCCGACGCTCCGGAAAACGTCCGCGCGCACGGCCAGGCAGCCGGCGGGGGCCAGCGGAATTTCCTGCACGCCTGCCGGCCGGGAAACAAGCCCTACCCAGGAGAGGTTTTCATTCCAGGTACCCCCGTAAAAGGTGTAGCCCGGCGGCCTGGCCAGCTCGATTGCCGGGCAGACGGCGTCCGCTTCCCCCTTTTCCAGGCAGCCGATTAAACCTTCCAGCCAGCCGGGGGAAACGATCACGTGGGCGTCGCAAAAAACCAGGTAAGGGGCGCGGGCCGCTGCAGCACCCAGGTTGCGCGCGCGGGCCGCGCCCGCCCCGGAAGTAGACAACAAATGGATCGCCGGTCCGCCCGCTTTGTCGACGTGTACCATTAGTTCCGGGTTCCGGGTTGCGAGTTGCGGGTTCTTACGACTTGGAACCCGGAACCCGGAACTCGTGACTGGACTTGGGGGATGCCCGCCCCGCCGTAAAAAATTGCAGCATCCGTCCCGGGAACCGTCGTCGACGACGATGATTTCATACGGGATTTCGCCCGGCGTGTGGAGAATCTGCCGGATGGTTTGCTGGACGTAATGTCCTTCATCGCGGCAGGGAATGACAATCGAGACCCCTGGATTGATGATCATCAGCCCCCCAAAAGACAGGAATTGGGAATTAGACCGCTATGCCGCTTTTATTAGCGGCACCAGCTGAGAATGAAAAAGTTATTTTTAGGATAGGGACTAGGAATTAGGGAATCAGAGTCCTGTCCTGGAAATACCGGTACAAACTTTTCCAGACACAAAGTAAAATATTCCCTGGTCACACCTGTTTCTTTGTGCCTATGTGCTTATGTGCCTTCCATACCTCTGCCCTGAAAAACAGCATTCGCTAATTTTCATCCTCTGTTAATGCCGCGAAAAAGCGGCATAAGGGCCTAATTCATATCCCCTATCCCCTATCCCCTAATCCCTGTTTTTACGGGGGTTTAGTAATTAATGCCGAACTTTTCCATGAACCAGTCGTCATCGTAGCGGCGCCTGGTCAGGTAAGAACGGCGTTTTTCCCAAACGTTGCTAAATAAAAGTTCGGCCAGGACGCCGCCAAAGCCCCGGTGGATTTTTGCCGCTTCAATTGTTTTACTTATGCGCTGCTGGTTAAAATGGAGAAAAGACATATACAAAAGGTTGTGGATCAAATCCAGCCAGCTCACCGGGTAGGGATGTCTTTCCCGAAAAACGTGCAGCACCTTCACCCCTGGCGCCACCGCCACCCGGTACCCAAACAGCCAGGCCTTTAAAGAAAACTCCTGATCGTCGTAGCCAAAAACGCGAAAAGCTTTTTCGAAACCTCCCAGCTCCTCAAAAACATCCCGGTACACCATCAGACAGCCGCCGGGAACAAGCGGGATATATTTAACCGTCGCTGGCTTCTCGTAAAGCCAGCGCCAGTTCAGGTGATCGTCCCAGGTCACCCCGTAGCCGATAGCCTGCGGGTTGGCGGCAGAAGCAATGCCCGGGCAGACCAGCTCGGCCTTTCTTTCCAGGAGGGGTTGCGCCAGTTTATCCAGCCAGAAGTCTTCAACAATTACATGTGCGTCGCAAAAACAAAGGAAATCGCCTCCTGCTGCCTCAGCTCCAAAATTTCTGGCGTTGGCCACACCTAAACCAGATGATTTGAAAAGGATTACTCCTGAATCGTTCTGTTCCAGAAAATTGCAGCAGCCATCAGTTGACCCGTCGTTAACAACAATAATCTCGTAAGAAAGTTCTGTTTTTGCTTCGATCAGCGAATGGAGAGTTTGCTGAAGATAAGAACCCTCGTTACGACAGGGGATGATCAGGGAAACTACAAACCTCTGGCGCATGTATTCCTCCCGGATATTTACGTGGAATTATCTTCTGATCTCGAAAAAGGGGCCACCGGTGGTAAAGGAGCTACCGGAGGCAAAGGGGCCACCGGTGGTAAAGTAGCGATCGGAGGCAAAGGGGCCACCGGGGGAAGGATAACCGGCGGAAAAATCCCGGAAGATTTTACTTCTCCCTGGTTTTCATGTTGCATAACGTCCCAATAAAAGATCTTTACCTTAAATTCCGTTCCGGGAGCCAGCGGTCCAAACAAAAAATGGCCATCTTCATCGGTAAAGGTATGCCCGATCAAACGGCCTGAATTGTTGCCTTCTTTTTGAAAGAATTGCACTACAGCACCGTGCGCCGGCAACCCGTCCGGGCGCCTGACCACGCCGCTGATCAGAACGCGCGACTCGGGCAATAAAAAGAAATCGTGCTGCTGGGGGACGCCGCTATTTTCCGCAGCCACCAGATCAAAACTGGTTAACTGATACGCCATTGCTTTCACTCCTTCTCTTTCATTTAGTCAAAAAGCGACGGATCTAATCTATTTTATGTGCATTATCTGGTAATGGTGCAGATTTTGAATCAGCGCCAGGAAAGTTGCGCTGATCATTAAGTTCCGTTAGTCACGAGGGTTTCCGTTGCTTCCTTCCAAACTACCAGGTTTGGTTTGGGATCGAGAATGGACAGGTACTGCCCCAGGATTCCGTACTGCCCGGCCGGATCGAGCTTTTTGTAGCGGTAATATTTGGCCAGGCGGTCGGCTGGTTTCAGCCAGCCCAGGTGCTTAACGCGCAACTGGCTGGTTTTTCCTCTTAATTCGGTAACGTTCAGGGGAAAACGCCCGCAGTGCAGGGGGGTTTCCCGCCACCGGTACGGAAAACCGGGGAGATACCGGACCAAAAAAGGCCGGTAGGAATGGTGGGCCCGCCAGTATTCGTCCTCCCGGTAGTGATTTTCATCCCACATGTCGTAAAGGCGAAAATAATAGACGTCCACTTCCGGGTCGGCAGCGAGCAGGCGCAATTCTTTCGCAGCGCGGTCCTCGAAAATTTCGTCCGCATCCAGGATCAGGAGCCAGTCGGGGTTGGTTTGCACCGCCAGTTCCCAGAGCTGTTTGCGCAGGACGATTTCGTTGGCGAAGGCGGGCTCCCGGTTGGAAACCAGGGTCAAAGGGATGCCCCGCAGGGTTTTTTTGCACACCTCCACCGTGTTGTCCTCGCTGGCATCGTCCAGGATAACGGCCCGGTCGATGTACTGCGCCGCGTGTTCCAGCACCCTCTCCAGGTACCGGCCGGCCTCGTTCCGGACGAGCATGGCCAGGGTAATGGTGCTCCCGCGGCGGGCGGGCGGCTGTTCGGCCCGGGGAACAGCCTCCCCGCCGCCGAAATCGGTTTTCTCCTCCCCTGGAAAATTTCTTCGCTTGTATTCGGTGAGCCCGGTCAGTTCGGATTCCCGGTAAAGGTGGTACGGCGGGTAGTGGGTATCGGCGTACAGTTCCAGGCCCAGGGCAGCCGCCCGGACGCAAAAGTGCCGGTCTTCCCCGATCAGGCCCAGGTTGTATATTTCGCTGAAGGAAACCCCCCGGCGGATCGCCTCCCGGCTGATCAGGGTGCAGGCCCCCAGCCCGCCCACCTTGTAGGTCCCCGGCCGCCGGAGCATTTCCAAAAATTCATGCTGCCTCCGGGCAACCTCCTTTTCGTCAAGCACCTCCCCCCGGTCCAGCGGGTGCAGACGGTACTGATCGCCCACCCAGACCTGGGGAAGAGGGGGCAGGTTTGGTTCCCACCTGGTCCAGTACACTTCCGAAACAATATCTTTCTCGAGTCCGGCCAGGTGGACCAGCGTTTGCGGGTGAAGGACCAGGTCCGAATCGACCAGGAAGAGGTAATCGAAGCCTTCTTCGCGGGCCAGCTGGAGGAAATAATTTTTATAGCCGGCCACTTTCCAGATTAAATCCTCCCGCCAGTGGTGGGTGTTTTCGTCGCACTGGTAGGTTTGCCGGGCCCCGCCGCCGGGGAAAATCCGCACGCCTTCCCGACCCGCGGCAAATGCACGCAAAAGGCCGTTGTCCTCTTCGTTATCGTCGATGAAGGCGTATTCCACCATCAGCCCCGTGGTCTCCAGGCGCGTCAGCGACCCCAGGAACTCCTTTAAAATGGCCGGTTTCTGCCGGACCGGGCTGGCGATCAGTACTCTTTTCATCAGCATCCCTTCCGGTTAATTTTCTTTTCGAAATCAGTGAAACCGCTCACCGCGGCTTCAGGGATGGTATTCTCTGAACCTCCATATTTTAAATTAAAAATCTCTACGTTCTCTGTGCCCTCTGTGGTTAAATCAGGAGTTTCAGGCAGCCGGGACGGGCATAACTCATTAACGACCAGTTCCAGGGCGGCTCCGGCAAGCCGGTAAATCTTTCGCGCCGGGGAGAAAAACGGACAGTCAAGCCCTTGCTGCAACGCCCCGGCCGCCAGGAGCATTTCTTCGGCGCCGGCCAAAAGGCACCGGCGGGACAGGGCTTGTCGGGACCCCGCGGCAGACCATTGCTCCACCAGGAAGTGATAATCCCGGCAGCTCTCCGCCAGCAGGTCCGCCTCCCCGTCCGCGGCCGCCTCGATCACGGTGAGCAGCGCCAGGACCAGCGCCAGGGGAAATTCCCCTCGTTCTCGCAACCTTTCCGCCAGGGCTTTTTTCCGGGCGGGGGGAGTAAACCGGCTTAAGGCGTCCCACGGAAGCCCGCCCCGCCCCTCTTTTTTGAAGTCCAGGATTTTCGTCAGCGGGTACAGGGGTGGGGCGCGCAGCGCAGGGCGGCTAAATACTCCTCTTCCGCCTCCCGGTCACGGCCCAGAGAGCTGCAGGTGTCTCCCAGCAGGGTGTGCACCTGGTGGCGCGGCAGGATTTGCGCCCCTGCCGCCAGGGCCCGCCGCAGCTCTTCTGCGGCCGCGGCGCACCAGCCTTCGCCAAGGGCCAGGACCCCCCGGAGCAGGTGCAGGTCGGGGTCGGCGGGCCGCATGGACAGGCCCCCGTCCAGGTAAAAGGCCAACCTTTCTTTTTGGCCGGATTTCCAAAGACCCAGGCAGAGCAGGAGCAACAAGTCGCGAAAATACCCTTCGTCCCCGCGCGCCAGGGCCAGGGCTCTTTCCAGCAGGGCGGCGCCCTGAGCCGCCTCGCCGCCCTGCAGGTACTCAATCCCCAGGCTGTATAGCAGAAAAGGATCGGCGGGTTTTTCGCCCAAAGCCCTGGTAATAACGCTGATGTTTCGCCGGCGCTTGTTTTTGGCCTGCACCTGCCGGTCCAGGTAGCCGAAATGATGAATCAGCAGAGGCGAGCAGGCCAGCCCTCCCCCGCCGTTGTGCCTTTTGATCGCCCCGGCCACCTGCTCGTGAATGGCCCCTTCAAAACGGTAGGCGGGCCTGTTGCGAAACAGCCGCACCACCTGATCCTCGATCACTTCCTCCCCGCTGCCCTGGTAGCTGCGGACGGTCACGAAGTACCCTTCGACGCCGGGGGTGGCGAGCAGCGCAGCCAGTTCTTCCGCCCGCACCGGCACCAGGATTTCGTCGGCGTCCAGAACAAGGATCCACTCGCCGGCGGCGCGGGCCAGGGAGTAGTTTCTGGCCGCCGCGAAATCTTCGCCCCAGGGGAAGGCAAAAACCCTGGCTCCGTACCGGGCGGCCACGTCCTGCGTCCCATCGGCGGAGCCCGTATCCACCACGATGATTTCCCGCACCAGGTGCCGGACGCTGCCCAGGCAGGAGGCCAGGCAGTGCGCTTCGTTTCTGGCAATCATGCACAGGCTCACCGGCATGGTCATGAAAAAAGCCCCCCGGCCGGGCCGAATTTATATTCCATGAGATGCCGGACGGCGTTGGCTTTTTCTTCCAGGTAAGCGCATAAGGCGGTGCAGCTCCAGGGGGAAAGTTGAGTCAAAAACCGCATAGTCTTTTCCGCCAGCAGGAGGTATCTCCCGGCGGCCGGCTCGTCTGCTCTTCCCGGGCGGCCGGTCCGGCTGCGCAAACAGTTCTCCAAAACGGCCAGGGCCGTTTGGGTAACCGCCGGCTCGTGGTTTTTTTCCGGCCGGCCGCACGGCGAACCGGAACCGGCCAGCGCAATCAGGTTCAAGAGCGCCCAGGCCGGGCCGCGGCC
>DAISHP010000042.1:0-9489 GCA_036822475.1 Bacillota bacterium | reverse complement strand
CCGGGTTAATCTGCCCTTTTCCCGTTCCAGCCGGGGCCTTGGCGATTGCCTCGCCCAGCTTCCCCTGCAGGCCCAGGTCGCTACCCACCACCTTGGCCTGATCCGCCGCCGGCTGGCCTGTTTGGGGTGTTTGGGCACCCACGCCGCTTGCTCCTAAAACCAGGCAGCTGAACAGGAAAATCAGCATAATGATGGCAATTTTATTGATCCCTTTTTTCATGGCATCCTCCCCCATTTAACGAATTATCCGGCAAACAAAAAAATAATTCCAACTCATCCTCCCTTTCCCGGACAAATCATCAACCTATCGATAACCCACACCTCCTTAACCCGCTTTTAATCTGTCCTTAAAATTACCTTTACAAAGTAAAATAACAGATGCACGACAATTATTATGTCAGCCGGTAGACATAATAATGGTCATCCTGACGACAGGATATTAGCAAGTAGATGACATATTATGAACGTAAGTTATTAAATTGGGAATTGGGAATTAGGGATTGGAGTTGGAGTTGGAGTTAGAATTAGGGGTTAGGGGTTATGGGTTAGGGGGTGGGAATTGGGATTGGCAATTGGAAATCAGGGGTTGGGAACTGGGGGGGATCAAGCCGGGATAAACCCGGCTTCTTTAATTAAACAATCCATTTGGCCAGTTTATCCGGGTTAACGATCTTAATCTCCCGCCCCTCGTAAGCGATGCTTTTTTCCTGTTTGAAAGTGCTGAGCAAAGAGGTCACGGTTTGCCGGGAAGTCCCGACCATGCTGGCCAGTTCTTCGTGGGTCAGCGGCAGACCGATCTTGATCCCGTTTTTGGTTTCCACGCCGCAACGCTCACCGATTTTCAGCAGGGTCAAGGCCAGCCGCCCCGGCGCCTGCCAGGAGACCATCTCGTGGATGATCGCCTCGGCTTCGCGCATCCGCGCCCCCAGCAGCTTGGCGATTTTGATGGCCAGGAACGGATGGGTGGCCATCAGCTCTTCGAATTTGTTTTTTCGCAAGACCACCAGGGAGACGTTACTGATCGCCCCGGCGAAGCACGTGCGCTCACCCCCCCAGAGGGTTTCCGCAAGGCCCATCAACTCTCCGGGGCTGCGGATGCTGCCCACGGTGACCCGCCGCCCGTCGGCCGACAGGCGGTAAATTTTTACCCAGCCGCTTTCAATCAGAAACACCCGGTCGGCATAATCCCCGGCGGCAAAAATGGTGTGACCCTTCGGGTAGTGGACGGTCAGCCCGGCCTGCCTGATCAGCATTTTCTCCAGATCGTCCAGGACAACTCGCTCAAAAACTTCGTTAACCACCAGGTTTTCCCCCTCTTTTGCAACCTGATTGGGAAGGAGAGCTTGTAAGAAAATTCCCAAAACTATCAAATCAAGGATTGATGATTGGGAATCAAGGATGATGGATTTTTTAAGACGCCTCTCGCGGACCAGAACTACAGCACCCGGTCGAGGAGCATGCCCGCAAACAAGAGAAACAGGTACGGGCTGGACAATTTGTACAGGAACCACGCCTTTTTGTTTTCGCTGTTAAAATAAAGGTAGACGTTGCCGGCAAAAATAACGGCGCCGCTGACGAGAGCCGTCCAGAGGTAAACCGGGCCGAAATTCCCGTAGCGGTAAACGGCCAGGGAAACGGCCACCATCAGAATAACGGTGAGCAGGATGAACAAAAGGGTGGTCCGGATCCGGCAAACCACCGGGAGCATGGGCACGTTGACGCGCCGGTAGTCGTCTTTAAAGTATATGGCCAGGTTCCAGATGTGGTTGGGAATCCACAAAACAACTAAAATACTGATTAACAAGGGGGTAATTGTGACCTGGCCGGTTACGGCCACCCAGCCGAAGAGGGCGGGCAAACCGCCGCTAAAACCCCCCAGGATGATGTTCCAGGGGGTCTTTCGCTTCAGCCACAGGCTGTACACCCCCACGTAACCGAACATACCCAGCAAAATGCAGACGAAGGCGGGCCAATTGATCGCCCAGGCAATGGCCAGGGCCGCAGCAAATTGCGCCAGGCCCCAGTACAGCGCCTTGCTGGCCGGGTAAATCCGCCCGGAGGGGATGGGGCGCCGGCGCGTCCGCTCCATGCCGGCGTCTATATCCCGGTCCACGTAGCAGCTAACGGCGTTTACGCCCGAACAGGCCAGGGTAATGGCCAGGATCGCCTTCACCCAGAAAACCGGGGATGAAGCCTGGGCAGTTCCCGGGGCGGCCAAAAACATGGTGACCAGGGCGGTAAAGACCAGCAGGAAAACCGAGCGCGGCTTGGTCACCTCGATGTAATTTTTTGCCGCCTGGAGCAGCAACTGGGGCCCCGGGAGGCGCCGGCGAACAGTTGCATCCAGATCCATATCTAAATTCCCCCGCAAGTCTTCGTCAGCGTCACTCACATACTTATCATCATAACCATTTTTTTTGGCTATGTCAACGCCTAAGCCGGAATTAACCGCTTCAAGCCGGACCTGCCCGGCAAACATACCTTAAACCAGGTCCCCAACGGCCGCCCGGGCGTCCAGGGCCAGCACGCCCTGGGGCCAGACCGCCAGGGGATTGATATCCAGTTCGGCAATCTGGGGGAAGTCGGTAACCAGCCGTCCCAGGCGCAGCAGACTGTCTACCAGGGCGGCCGTGTCTGCCGGGGGCCTCCGCGCGCCCCGGACAGGAGCGGGGAAGATTTCATTTTTCTTCGGCCGGTTTATAGCCTTTCAACTCCGCCCGTCCGTTTCTTACCTGAGTAATTAACTTGTTTAATTCTTCTTCCAGGCCGCTTAAAATGTCGTCTGCGTAATCCCTTGCGCCCTGCTTGATCTCACGGGCCACAACCTCTGCTTTCTGGACGACCTCTTCGGCGATTGCCTTCGCCTGACGGGCAATTTCGCTTTCCTCGGCCCGCCGGTCCAGCTGCTTTTGCGCTTCCTCCATGATGCGCAGGGCTTCTTTTTTCGAGTCCGCCAAAACCTTTTCCCGCTCCTGCAGCACCCATTTGGCCTGACGGACTTCCTCGGGCAAAGCGGCCCGCATCCGGTCCAGGTAGTCCAGCAGCTTTTCCTCGTCGATCAAGACGCGCCTGGTCAGGGGGATTTTTGGGCTGTTTTCCACCAAATCCTCCAATTCGTTCAAAACATTAAATAATTCCACTTTTCATGCACACCCTCCCGTTTCTTTGCGAACCGCGAATTTTTTAATCAGCCTTTGCTCCACCTCCGGCGGCACCAGTTCTCTCACGCACCCGCCGAAAGAAGCTAATTCTTTAACGCCGCTGGAACTGATAAAGGAATATTCAGCCCTGGTCATCAAAAACACGGTCTCGATGGTGGGTGCCAGTTTTTTATTGGTCAACGCCATCATAAATTCGTTTTCGAAATCCGAAATCGCCCGCAGGCCGCGAATAATGGCGTTGGCCCCGTTTTGTTTGGCATAGTTAACAGTCAGTCCGTCAAATGAATCTACTTTTACATTCGGAAAGGGGGCAAGCACCGTTTTCAGCATGTCTACCCGCTCGGCGACCGAAAACAAAGGCTTTTTGCTGGCGTTGCGGGACACGGCGACAATTACCTCCTCAAAAAGGAAAGCCGCCCGCTCGATCACATCCAGGTGCCCGTAGGTCAACGGGTCGAAACTCCCTGGATATACTGCTTTTGCCAAGATTCTAGCCCTCCCTGAAGAATGTTAGCATGGTATCACCGTATTTTTCCTGGCGTTCCAGGACGAGATTATGAATTCTGGAGGGCAACACCTCTCTTTTGCTGCATTCAACGATAATTATCCCGCCCGGTTTTAATAAACCAGATCGGGCAATTTGTTCTAAAACAGGCTGCTCCAGGCGCCGCTCGTAAGGCGGATCGAGAAAAATAAGGTCAAAACGCTCCCCTTTTTTGGCCAGCCGTTTGATGGCGGCAAACACATCTTCCGGCAGTACCCGCGCGCCGGCGCTTAAAGACAGCGCAGCAAGATTCTCAAAAATGGTTTTTACCGCCCGGCGGTCTTTTTCCACGAAAAAAGCCGTTTCCGCCCCGCGGCTTAAGGCTTCGATGCCCACGTTGCCGCTCCCGGCGAAAAGATCTAAAAATTTGCTCCCGGCGAGCACTGGGGCCAGGATATTAAACAGGGCCTCCTTTACCCGGTCGGCTGTGGGGCGGCCTGGCCAGTTAGGCGGGGTTTTCAGGCGGCGCCCCTTGCAGGCGCCGGCAATAATTCTTACCATAAAATTTCCTTTCCTTTACCTGGGGACCATTATAACATAAAAAAACAAAAAAATCGATTTATAGCCTTAAAATAAAAATAGCGTTGTCCCTGGAAGCAACGCTTAGATAAAGCGAAAACTGGCGTTATTCAGGAAGGCCCAGAATTGAAATCAACTCCCGTCGAAAACTTTCGTACTCCTGGCTTCCGTCAATAAGCAAAGTGCTAATCGCATAAAATCGGTTTGTGCTCGGTGAGCGCATCCGGGCCGTTTGTTCGTCAACCGGAACCCCTATGATAGTCCAGCGCAGGACGCCGCTTGCGGACAGCTTTAAGTGGCTTTTTTCCGCCTCGCCCAACCGGTTGTGAATATTGGAAGGGTAGCTGCCCCCTTTTACTTCTATCGCTAGCAGGTGCCGGTATTGGTTTCCGGAACGCTCGCTAACCAGTATATCGGGGTCGGAGCCGAAACGTATTTTCACCCTCCGGCCCGCTGCGTTGTTGAATTCGATTCGGTTTCGTTTTTCAGGATCGTGGCGTAAGGAATTAGCCTTTTTTCGGCCAGCGTACAATATTCAGGGTTTAGTTCGATGCCGATAAAATACCTCCTTTGTTGCAGGGCCACTAACCCTGTAGTACCCGAACCTAGGAAGGGGTCAAGCACGAGATCACCTGGTTTTGACCCGGCCAGGATGCAGGGCAGGACAAGGGCCGGGGGGAAGGTCGCGAAATGGGCCTCCGGGTAAGGTTCGGTATTCACTGTCCAGACCGACCGCTTGTTCCGGTAACCTTTACCGGAAGCTGCTGGCTCAAGAATTGCCTGGTAATCATAATAATAACGTTCGTTTTTAGTGAACAAAAAGACGTATTCGTGGGCGATGGTCGGCCTGTCTTTAACGCTTTCAGGTAGTATGTTAGGCTTAAACCAGATAATATCTGCCCTTAAATACCAGCCATCTTCTTGTAACAAGAAAGCCAATCGCCACGGCAGGCCCAGGAGATCCTTTGGTTTTAAACCGGCCGATGTAGGAGGCCGGAAAGGCAGCCCGCGCACGATGTGGCCGTTGTCGGTTTTTTTGTCGGGGGCACGGTAAGTCCTCCCCCCGCTCGTATAGCCATCGCCTATGTTCAACCAGAAAGTGCCGTCGGGTTTAAGGACCCTCTTTACCTCTCGGAAAACCTTGACCAG
Organism: Bacillota bacterium; assembly: GCA_036822475.1. Lineage (GTDB taxonomy): Bacteria > Bacillota > Desulfotomaculia > Desulfotomaculales > Nap2-2B > JAIMBK01. Next base: position 4,116 of record DAISHP010000042.1, on the reverse strand, counting down.
CTTATCCAGGTATTCGGAGATGTCCATTTCCGTACCGATCTGGTCTGGGATGCCGTAATCGCGAAGCCCCCAATAAGGTGGTGAGGTAATGCAGGTCTGGATGATGTCAGCAGGCAATTGCTTTAACGCTGTCAGGGCGTTTCCTGTAATTATGTACGATTTTTCTTTATCGATTTTAGAAAGTAAAGACGGGGGACCGACAACAATGGTGCTCTCCTTTTGAGTTTCTTCGGCATAAAACAGAGAATCAAATAAGGTAGGTTCCATGCTTTATCCACACCTGCCTGTACTTTTCTTGTTCCTGGTCATTATATCCATTCGACGTTTTCCTCCTCATTCCTTTTGCAAAGTAAAATTTTGCCTTTAAGGATATTCTACACCTCTTCTTTTGCGTCCCTCGAGTGTTGCCACTGTCAATACCAGGTTCGGCGTTGCGGTGAACCCCCTCTTTCAAAACCGGATCTTAAACACAGACAAGCGAAAAATCGATTTTTTCACGTATAGATAAATTTGTCCGGGAAAAGCTATTAACGAGAAGTTGGGAAGGGGAAAACCATTTGTTTACAGAGTTTTGCCGGGCTTTTGGCATCAATCTGGATCTGGCCCTGGAAGCAAGGGAAATCGTCCGGGGAGAAACGGGGCAGGAAGTTCCCGGCGTCCAGGTGGACCGGGAAAAATACGACCACGCGGAAGTAACCATCGTTAAAATAGTGGAGCCTTACGCCGAAAAGCTGATGGGTAAACCCGTGGGCACCTACATCACCATTGAAGCCCCCGTCATCAGGGAAAATAACCCCCCCGCCCACCAGGAAATTACGGAAATCCTCGCCCGGCACCTGGAACCGTTCGTGAAGCTGCCGGAATACTCCAATATCCTGGTGGTAGGTCTGGGCAACTGGCGGGCCACTCCCGATTCCCTGGGGCCGAAAGTCTGCAGCCTGACCGTGGTTACGCGGCACCTGTTCAATTACGCGCCGCAGGCGCTGAAAGAAGGAATGCGTTCGGTCAGTGCCCTGGCGCCAGGAGTACTGGGTATTACCGGAATCGAAACAGCGGAAATCATTAAAGGCGTGGTGGAAAAAATCCGCCCGGAGCTGATCATCACCATCGACGCCCTGGCCGCCCGCAGCGTCCAACGCATCGGCACCACCATCCAGATTGCCGATACGGGAATCAGCCCCGGGTCGGGAATCGGGAATCAGCGGGCGGGAATCAACCGGGAAACCATGGGGGTGCCGGTGATTGCCCTCGGGATTCCCACGGTGGCCCACGCCGCCGTAATTGCCCGGGACACCCTCGACGGCTTTTTGGAGCAGCTAAGGAAAAGCCCTGAACTCTACCAGCTTTCCCAGAGATTGAGTCCGGGTTTGGCCCAGGAAGTAATCAACCGGGTTCTGGAACCTTTCGGCGGGAATTTGACGGTAACGCCCAAAGAAATTGACACCTTGATCCATACGGCCGCCGAAATCGTTGCGGGCGGAATAACCATGGCCCTGCACCCAAATCTGACCCCCGACGAATACAACTTTTATCTGCACTAAATTTTATGTTGTTTTTCTGGAATTTGCGAATAGCTTTGCGGCCGGAAATTATTGCTATCTTGTTGGTTTTTAGGAAGGTCTACCGGGGGCCGGTTCGATTTGGCTTTGCTTTTGATCTAAACGGCCCCCGGATAGGTCCTTAATGAGGTAAGCAGGGAACACGGGACACAGCGCGGACCCGTGTCAAAGCTCTCCATCCCGTACCTCCCTGGTCAGGAGTAGTCCGAGCGCTGACTACCGGGTTACCTGCGGGGTCGGAGGCTGGGAACCGGCAGCCAGGCTTTGCTCATAGGCGGCAATCATCTTTCTGACCATGTTGCCGCCGATGGCGCCGTTGACCCGGGAAGGAATATCACCCATGTAACCTCCCTGCGGAACCTGGACGCCCAGTTCGCGGGCGGTTTCCCATTTGAACTGCTCCATCGCGGCAGCAGCCTGCGGGGAAATTAAAGTGTTCCGTTTTTGCCCTAAGGCCATCGTGTTTCACCTCCTTGTCTTCATCCTGGTCTTAGTATTGTCGTCAATAAAATAATTTATAACTAGAACATTTTACCCAAGAAAGGCCCGGATCATTAGAAAAAAGGGGCACGCTCCTCCATTTCACTGGGAATGTAAAAATGAAAAATGGCACTTACAGGCATGGGTGGCATTTAATGATAGGCGTGTCAAGGCAGGCATATTTTGGCAGGAATTTATTTTGCGCATTTCTAATTTTAAAATGTTCCGGTGAGCGGTTTCATCGCATATTTACTTTTTAATTTGAAAAAAGTGGCTTGCGCCGCCTTTTTTCTTTATGGTAAAATAACAAAGTGATTTTTTTTAAAAAAAGGGGGGGAGCAAGGGCAGCACTTCCCCAATCCTTCCCCTAATTCCTAATTTCCAATTCCTAATTCCTGTTTTTTATAGGAGGTGTTTTTCTTGGCCAGAAAATGCGCCATTTGCGGAAAAGGAATCAGGGTGGGCATGCAGGTAAGCCACTCCCATATCCGGACAAAAAGAACCTGGACGCCGAATTTGCAACGGGTAAAGGCAATCGTCAACGGCGCGCCGAAAAGAATCCTGGTCTGCACGCGTTGCCTGCGCAGCGGAAAGGTGCAGCGGGCTGTTTAAAATTTTAAAACAGGATAAAGAAAAAAAAAATTGAGCCATAAAAAAGCGTTTTGCCGGGTACCCTGGTCCCGGCAAAGCGTTTTGGCAGGTTTTTTTGTTCCCTTGTGCCTCTGTGCCTTGTTGCCTTTGTGCCTTCTTAAAGCTTTTTCAGCCGCGGTGTCGGGGTGATTCCCGGGATGCGCCCGCGCTTGGCCACGGGCCGGCCGTTCGCTTCTTTAATGTCCATGGTCATGTCGATGGGCGGCGCGGCGGATATATAACTGCCTACGCCGAAAGCGCCGGCGCCGGCGTCGCTAAGGGCCTTGATCCGCTCGGGAGTAAGTCCCCCGCTGACAAAAATCTGCACGTGCCCGAAGCCCGCCTGGTCCAGGCGAGCCCTTACCTCCCGGACCAGCGCCGGGGTCACCCCGCCCCTCTCGTTGGGCGTGTCCAGCCGGACCCCCTGCAGTTTCTCTCCGAGGTCCGCCGCCACTCGCAGGGTTTCCTCCGCCTCGTCCTTGAAAGTATCCACCAGCACGATCACCGGCGAATCCGGAGGCATGATGCGCTGATAAGCCCGGGCCACCTCGAGGGTATCGCCGACAATTAAAATAACTGCGTGCGGCACCGTCCCGGAAGGTTCGCAGCCGGCCAGCTTGGCTCCCAAAATACAGCTGGCGCCGTCGGCCCCGCCCACGATGGCGGCCCTTTCCATCACCGGAGCAACCGCCGGATGGACATGACGGGCGCCGAAACAAACGACCCTTTTCCCTCCGGCGGCCTCTTTGCAGCGCCGGGCGGCGGTGGCCCAGCCGCTGGAACTGGCCAGGATACCCAAAAGGGCGGTTTCGTAAAGGCCGAAGCGATCGTACGGGCCGGCCAGGCGCATAATTACTTCTTTTTCGTCAAAGGGCTCGCCCTCCGGTAAAGCCCAGATTTCCGTACCGGTTCCGACGAGCAGATTTTTTACTTCCGGAACTCCCGCCAGGATGCCGGCCCGCCCGGCAAAAACTTCCGCGACCACCGGAGTATCCTGCAGACCCATGGCGCGCAAGATTTCCCTAGTTTTGATAAAGTAAATGTCGGTCGTCCAGCCCTGGCGAATCTCTTCTTCGTTCGCCGAAAAAAGGCGCCGGCCGGTCGAAACCTGGAAAACGGCCACTTCCTGTAAGCCCTGTACGGTTTTGATTTTTCTTCACCTGCCGAAAACTTTTATTGCTCCATATTCTTAAGTAAATTAGCCATTTCAATGGCCGTGACGGCTGCGTTCCAGCCCTTGTTCCCGGCCTTCATGCCCGCCCTTTCGATGGCCTGCTCGATGGTATCGGCGGTAACTATGCCGAACGCCACCGGCACGCCGGTCTCCATGCTGATTCTGGCGATTCCCTTCGATACTTCGGAGGCCACGTACTCAAAATGCGGGGTGGCGCCGCGGATTACCGCGCCCAGGCAAATTATCGCGTTAAACCGATGTTTTTCAATCATC
>DAISHP010000041.1:0-9517 GCA_036822475.1 Bacillota bacterium | reverse complement strand
CGATGGTACTGGGGGTTTAGCCCCTGGGAGAGCAGGTCGTTGCCGGAAAGCTTTTCAAGTCCCGCGGCAGTATTACCGCGGGACTTGGTGTATTCCTGACCTTAAATTTTTTGCTTCCGCAGCTTTTCCTGTAGCTATAGATTCAACAATGTCCCCGCCGATACATTACCTGAGAACATTTTTCAGGATATTTAAAAGGATTTCGGGGATTTAAAGGGAAGTAATAATAAAGAAGACATGGAAAAACCGCCTGCATGGCGGGGCAACCATAATAAGTTTGAAGTAGGGAAGGAAGCGGTGAGCAAACAAAGACAGGAACTGGGGAAGCTGGGCGAGGAACAGGCCGCTTCCTATTTACGGGAAAGGGGTTACCGCCTGCTGGCGCGCAACTACCGGTGCCGCCTGGGGGAAATCGATATCGTTGCCGCAGACGGAGACATACTGGTCTTTGTGGAGGTGCGCTGCCGGACTTCCGGCCGGTTCGGCCTTCCCCAGGAAAGCGTGCAAAGGCGTAAGCAGGTCAGATTACGGCGGGCGGCTCAGTGTTATTTACGGGACGCCGTTTTTGCGGTCCGGGCTAATCCGTCCGGTCCGGCTTTCACCGGGAGGGTGCGCTTTGATGTGCTGGCCCTGCTTTTTAACCGGGATCATAAACTCGAAAGAATCGAACATATCAAAAACGCCTTTTAGATTGTCCGGCGAAGAAAATGTTAATAATGCCCGGATAAATGGAGATCTGTCCGCAAAGAGGAAGAAAATCCGTTCGTTTGACCATTTGATAGAATGATGAAAAAGTGGTAATAATATAGTTAAGGAAAGATAAGGTTAAAGTCAGACCAGCCTGGAGTTTTTTGCTGCAGAATCAAATTGCGGCAAACAAACTCCGGACCGAAACCTTTTTCGATAATTTCGGAGGGGAAAGGGCTTGCCCAATATATCGCAACTCATCGAAGAACACTTGAAAAAATTGCTGGCGCAGAGCGAGGGCTTAATCGAAATCCAGCGGAACGAAATGGCCGAAAAATTTAACTGCGTGCCGGCCCAGATCAATTACGTGCTGGCCACCCGGTTTACCATCGAACAGGGTTTTCTGGTGGAAAGCAGGCGCGGCGGCGGCGGTTACATCCGCATCGTCAAGCTGCCTTTAAGCAGGGAGGTAGAAATCGGGGCTTACCTGTGCGGGCTTATTGGCAGCGAAATTTCGCAGCAGCGGGCGGAAGGGGTAATCGGGCGGATGCTGGAAGAGGGCCTGATTACCGGCCGGGAAGCCGGTTTGATGAGGGCCGCCGTCAACCGGGAGGTTTTGCGCGTTGGCCTGCCGGCGCGGGATCAACTGCGCGCCTGTATTTTAAAAGCAATGATTGCCACCCTTTTAAGAAATAATAATGGGAGAGGTGAGCAAAATGGAATGTGAACGCTGCCATCAACGGCCGGCAACAGTCCATTTGACTGAAATTATCAACAACCAGAAGCGGACCATGCGCCTGTGCGAACAGTGCGCCCGGGAGGTGCAGGCGGAGAGCCTGGGTTTTTTGCCGCAGATGAATCTACACAGCTTTCTGGCCAGCCTTTTACACAACGAGTTTGGTGCTCCGGCGTTCGGCCAGGCGGTTGTTCCCGAGCGCACCAGATGCCCGGCCTGCGGGGTTTCGGAGACGCAGTTTGCCAAACGGGGGCTATTGGGGTGCGCGGATTGTTACCATAGTTTTGGCGACCGGCTGGAGCCGGTGCTCAGGCGCATCCACGGGACCAACCGGCATACCGGCAAGGTACCCCGGCGCACCGGCGGAAAGATGCGCGTAACCAGTCAGATCGAGCGCCTGAAGGCGAAGTTAAAAGAGGCGATCAGCCGGGAGGAATTTGAACAGGCCGCCCAGCTCCGCGATAAGATTCGGGAACTGGAAAAGCAGCTTTAGGAAGGGTGATCATCGATGGCCCTTAAGCAGATCCTCAACGAAGCCCACAGCCACTGGATGGACGGCCGGGGGGCGGAATCCGACATCGTGATCAGCAGCCGCATCCGGGTGGCCCGGAACCTGACAAACTTGCCCTTTCCGCATTTATTGACCCAGGAACAGGCAGAGCAGGTGATCGGGGCGGTTAATGCGGCCATTGAAAAAAATTCGCTAAAAGAGAAAATCGGCATCCTGGAATTGACCCGGATGAGTGTCTTGACCCCGGTGGAAAGACAGATCCTGGTTGAAAAACACCTGATCAGCCCGGATCTTTTGGAGGATTTCCAAAAAAAAGCCGTGGTCCTGCGCGGCGACGAAGTGATCAGCATCATGATCAACGAGGAAGATCACTTGCGGCTCCAGTGCCTTTTGCCCGGACTGCAACTGGGGGAAGCCTGGGAGCTGATCGATCGCCTGGACGACGAGTTGGAGACCACTCTGGATTACGCTTTCGACGAGCGGCTGGGGTATCTGACGGCGTGCCCGACGAACGTCGGCACCGGGATGCGCGCTTCCGTAATGCTGCATTTGCCCGGACTGGTGCTGGTCAAGCAAATTAAAAGCGTTCTGGCCACGGTGGCCAAGTTGGGTCTGACCGTGCGCGGTTTATACGGAGAAGGGACAGAAGCTTCCGGAAACCTTTTCCAGGTATCAAACCAGGTGACTCTCGGCCAGACCGAGGAAGATATCATTACCAACCTTTTGTCCGTGACCAGGCAGCTGATCAGCCAGGAGCGTTCGGCGCGCGAGGCTTTGCGCCGGGAAAACCGCGAGCAATTGGAGGACCGGGTGGGCCGGGCTTACGGCCTGCTCAAGCACGCGCGGCTGATGTCTTCGGAAGAGGCCATGCGCCTGCTGTCCGACCTGCGGCTGGGGATCGACCTGGGGATTATTAAAAATATTCCCCCCAATCTGGTCAACGAATTGATCGTGCTGATCAGGCCGGCTTTTCTGATGAAAACGCTGGGCAAGGATTTGACCCCCTTTGAGCGCGATGTATACCGGACGCAGTTGGTGCGCAAAAAACTCTCCGCCGCGCAACAGACGTAAGGAAGAGGCACAGAGGCACAAAGGAACAGAGGGACAAAAGGATAAAGGGAAAGGGACAGAGGCACAGAGGAACAGGGAGGCAGAGGGACAAAGGAAAAGATTATTTTCACCACAAAACCAAAAAATCTATTTTAGATGAGAGATACAAGGGCATAGAGCACAAAATAAGTCGGGTAATGAAAATAATTATGTAAAAAGTATTTACCCCTAATCCCTATCCCCTAACCCCTGTTTTCGAGGGAACGGGAGAAAATAATGGTATAAAAAGCAGCTCATAAAATCTTGAGGAGGTGTTTATTAATGTTTGGTCGTTTCACCCAACGTGCCCAGAAAGTTTTATACCTGGCCCAGGAAGAGGCCAGAAGGCTTAATTACCCCTACGTCGGCACTGAGCACCTGCTGCTCGGCCTGATCCGCGAAGGCGAGGGGGTGGCCGCCCGGGCTTTGGCTTCCCTGGGGATTGAGGCCGACAAAGTAAGGACGATGGTTGAAGGAATGGTGGAAAAAGTCCAGGGTCCCGTGCCCGCGGAGATGACCCTGACGCCGCGCGCCAAGCGCGTCCTGGAACTGGCGGTGGACGAAGCGCGCCGGATGGGCCACAATTACGTCGGCACTGAGCACCTGCTGCTCGGCCTGATCCGCGAAGGCGAGGGGGTAGCCGCGCAGGTGCTCGCTTCTCTGGGAGTAGATGCCGATAAGGTCCGTCAGGTGATTTTGCAAATGCTGGGGGGCGTCCCGCTGGCCGGCCAGCCCCAGGCGGCGAAGGTAAAAGCGACGAATACCCCGGTGCTGGACCGCTTCGGCCGGGATCTGACCGCCCTGGCCGCCGAGGACAAGCTGGATCCGGTCGTCGGCCGGGAAAAAGAAATCGAACGGGTGGTTCAGATCTTGAGCCGCCGGACCAAAAACAACCCTGTCCTGATTGGCGAGCCCGGGGTGGGCAAGACTGCCATTGCGGAAGGGCTGGCCCAGCGCATTGTGGCCGGAAACGTGCCGGAGGTGTTGTTAAACCGGCGGGTGGTTACCCTGGACCTGGCTTCCATGGTCGCCGGTACAAAGTACCGCGGCGAGTTTGAAGAGCGAATTAAAAAGGTCATTGACGAGATCATCAAAGCCGGGAATGTCATTGTCTTTATCGATGAATTGCACACCATCATCGGCGCCGGGGCGGCGGAGGGCGCCATTGACGCGGCAAACATTTTAAAGCCCGCTTTGGCCCGCGGTGAGTTGCAGTGCATCGGCGCCACTACCCTGGATGAGTACCGCAAGCACATCGAGCGCGACCCGGCCCTGGAGCGGCGCTTCCAGCCAATCGTGGTGGAAGAGCCCACGGTGGAGGAGACGATCGCCATCTTAAGGGGCCTGCGGGATAAATACGAAGCGCACCACCGGGTGCGGATCACCGACGAAGCTCTAAACGCCGCCGCCCGCCTGTCCGACCGCTACATTACCGACCGGTTTTTGCCCGACAAGGCCATCGACCTGATTGACGAAGCCAGTTCCCGGGTACGGCTGCAGGCCTTTACCGCTCCTCCCCACATCAAGGAGATCGAAAAACGGTTAGAAGAGGTCACCAAGGAAAAAGAGGCGGCGGTAAACAACCAGGAGTTTGAAAAGGCCGCTCAGTTACGGGACCAGGAACAGCAGCTGAAAAAAGAGCTGGAGGCCACCAAAGAGTCCTGGCGGACGCAGAAAACCGGTGAGGAACTGGTGGTGAACGAAGAAGACATCGCCCAGATCGTCAGCAGCTGGACCGGCATCCCGGTGAAAAAGCTGGCGGAGGAGGAATCCGAACGGCTGATGCGCCTGGAGGAAACCCTGCACCAGCGGGTGGTCGGCCAGGACGAGGCCGTGGAAGCCGTTTCCCGGGCGGTGCGCCGGGCCAGGGCCGGCCTGAAGGACCCTAAACGGCCCATCGGCTCCTTTATCTTCCTGGGCCCCACCGGGGTGGGAAAAACGGAGCTGGCCAGGGCGCTGGCCGAAGCTCTTTTTGGCGACGAGGACGCCCTGGTGCGCCTGGATATGAGCGAGTACATGGAGAGGTTCGCCGTTTCGCGTCTGGTGGGGGCCCCTCCGGGTTACGTGGGCTACGAGGAAGGCGGCCAGCTGACCGAGGCGGTGCGCCGGAAGCCCTATACCGTGGTGCTGCTGGATGAAATTGAAAAAGCCCACCCGGACGTCTTTAATATCCTGCTGCAGGTGCTGGAAGACGGGCGGCTGACGGATGCCAAGGGGCGGACGGTGGACTTCCGGAACACGGTGATTATCATGACCTCGAACGTTGGTGTCCATCTGCTCCGCAAAGAAGGCACCATGGGCTTCCGCGCCGAGGCAGACCAGCAGGCCAGCTACGAAAAGATGAAGGCGAAGGTCACCGACGAATTAAAGCGCACCTTCCGGCCCGAATTCTTAAACCGGGTGGACGAAATAATCGTTTTCCATTCTTTGAGCGCCGAACACATCAAAGAGATCGTCGGCTTGATGCTCAAAGAAGTGGTCAAGCGGATGAAGGAAAACGAGATCGCCATCGAAGTCACCGAAGCGGCAAAAGAAGTGCTGGCCAAAGAAGGGTTCGACGAAACCTACGGAGCACGCCCCTTAAGGCGGGCGATCCAGCGCCAGGTGGAGGACCTCCTTTCCGAGGAACTCCTGCGCGGCAAAATTGCCCGCGGCGATCACGTGGTGATCGACGCCCGGGACGGCAAGATCATTGCCTACCGGGCGGCCGAATTGCCTGCCCGGGAACTGGCCCAAAGCGCCGCCGGCGCTTGAGCCTGGCTGTTAATCTCGTTCGTCAGTCTTCAGATGTCGGACGTCGGAAGACCACCTTTGAGACAGTTTCAGGTAGCGCGCTTTGTTTTCTGACGTCCGACGACCGACGACAGGCGACCGGATCCACAGCCGCAACCGGCGAACTGCAACGCAATTGAGAAATGGGAGGTAAGAGGTTGGAGGTGGGATTTTATGTTCTCACCTCCAACCTCTTACCTCTTACCTCTCAAACCCCCGCCGGTTTTGCCGAATAATACTTGTGGCGGCAGGATGCGGATGATATAATAAAAATCAGGCAAAAATCGTCAACGGCAAATCCAGGCCGGGAGAGAGACAATGGCCTTTAAATCTCGTTTTATCTGCCAGGAATGCGGCCACCAGTCTTTTCGCTGGCTCGGCCGCTGCCCTGGCTGCGGGGCGTGGAATACCCTGGTTGAAGAAGGAGAACATACTGAAGCCAGGATTGCCCGCCGCCAGGGCGAATCTGTGCAGATTCACACGCTGGCGGAAGTAACGTGGATCGATGCGGCCGGTTTACCCACCGGAATCAGCGAACTGGACCGCGTTTTAGGGGGAGGGATCGTTCCCGCTTCGCTGGTTTTACTGGGCGGGGACCCGGGAATCGGCAAGTCCACCCTCCTGCTCCAGGCGGCCGGAAAAGTAAGCCAGTCCGGGCAGCGGGTGCTTTACGCCTCCGGCGAGGAATCGCTCCCCCAGATTAAGAAAAGGGCCGCCCGCTTAAAAATTGACAGTCCCGGTTTATACCTCGTTTTTGAAACGGAGATCAGCCGTCTGGTCAGGAGCATCGTCGATTGCGCTCCTTTCCTGGTTATTATCGATTCCATTCAAACTGTCTTTGACGGCGAGTTGGGTTCCGCTCCCGGCAGCGTCGCCCAGGTGCGGGAATGTACGGCTCAGCTGATGCGGCTGGCCAAAACAAAGGGAATAAGTATTTTTATCGTTGGTCACGTAACCAAGGAAGGCTTTCTGGCCGGGCCGCGCCTTCTCGAGCACATCGTCGACACCGTCCTTTACCTGGAGGGCGAAAGACACCAGTCTTTTCGCATCTTGCGCGCGATCAAGAACAGATTCGGATCGACGAACGAAATCGGTGTTTTTGAAATGACCGGAGACGGGTTAAGGGAAGTACATAACCCTTCCGCCCTTTTCTTAAGGCAGCATATGTCCGGGGCGCTGCCGGGTTCCGTGGTGGTGCCGACCCTGGAGGGGACCCGGCCATTGCTGGTGGAAATCCAGGCTCTGGTTTCGCCAACAGCTTTTGGCACACCCCGGCGCATGACGGCCGGGGTTGATTATAACCGGATGGTTTTAATTACCGCCGTTTTGGAAAAACGGGCCGGCTGTGTTCTAAGCTGCTTTGACGCTTACGTGAACGCCGTCGGCGGGGTGCGCATAGTGGAGCCGGCAGCGGATCTGGGGATTGCCCTGGCCCTGGCTTCCAGTTTGCGCGATCGTCCCGTGGATCCGGCGCTTGTCGTCGCCGGGGAAATCGGCCTTACCGGAGAGATCAGGCCCGTAACGGGCGTGCGGAAAAGGGTCAGCGAGGCAGCCCAGCTGGGTTTTTTGCGCTGCCTTTTGCCCGCCGCAGACGCGGCCCGGCTTGGTGACGACGGAGCGGGGCTGGAAATAATCGGTGCCGATACGCTGCCGGAAGCGATTGAGAAAGTTCTCCAGGAGTAGGTGAGCGGGCCTTGAGAGAAGAAAGAACAGAAGACAAACTAATGAAAATGCTGCGTACCGTGGCCCCCGGCACCCCTTTAAGAGAAGGGCTGGAAAATATTTTAAGGGCCAATACGGGCGCCCTGATTGTTCTCGGCGACGGTCCTGAAGTGATGGAGATTGCCGAGGGCGGTTTTGCCGTAAACGCGGAATTTACCCCCGCCAATTTATATGAACTGGCCAAAATGGACGGGGCCATCATTTTAAGCGCAGACGCCAAACGTATTTTGGCGGCGAACACCCAGCTCATTCCGAATCTGAGCATTCCCTCCACCGAAACGGGCATCCGGCACCGGACCGCCGAACGGGTGGCCCGGCAGACCAACGCCCTGGTGATTTCCATTTCCCAGCGCCGCAGCGTGGTGACAATTTACAAGGGCAACTTGAAATACGTTTTGCGTGATTTGGGGGTGATCCTGGCCAAAGCCAACCAGGCCGTGCAAACCCTGGAAAAATACCGCAGCGTCCTGGACAAAGTAATCACCGACCTGGGCATTCTGGAATTTGAAAATGCCGTTACCTTGTTTGACGTGACCAGGGCAATCCAACGCGTCGAGATGGTCCTGCGGGTGGTCGGCGAAATCGAGAGATACGTCAGCGAGTTAGGCACGGAAGGCCGCTTAATCACCATGCAGATGGAAGAGCTGGTGGCCAACGTGGAGCCGGAGGGACTGTTAATTATTCAGGACTACGCCATTGCCGGGGAAGATAAAACGCCGGCGCAAATCCTGGCGATGATTAACAGCTGGTCGGCGGAAGACCTGCTGGACCTGACCCTGATTGCCCGCGCTCTGGGCTACCCCGGGAATTCCAGTATTTTAGACCAGAGCGTCTATCCCCGCGGCTACCGGATTTTAAACAAAATTCCCCGCCTGCCCCTGCCGGTAATTGAAAACATGGTGCGGCAGTTTGGAACTCTACAGAAAATTTTAAAGGCCACCATCCAGGAGCTCGACGATGTTGAAGGTATCGGGGAAGCCCGGGCGCGCTCCATCAAGGAAGGCCTGACCCATTACCGCGAGCAGCTTTACCAGGAAAGACACATCTAAAAGCACCTATTCCCTAATCCCTGTTCTTTCAGGCGAGGTTATAGATGCCCAATATTTTCAGTTGCTTTTGTTCCTTGAGGAGGATATCGTGGAGGTTTAAATCAAGGAGGTTGCATAGAGCGGCGAGGTAAAAAAGCAGGCGTCCGATGGCGTTTTCCACCGCTTCGCGGCAGTCGTCGCACATTTCGCCAAGCAGGTGGGAGTCAAGAAACTTTTTTAAGTCGGCGAGGGTGATATCGGAGGGGATTTCTTTTTTTCCGGCCTGAATTTTCAAACAACCACAGCCGGTCACCGTTCTGATCACAACCCTGTTCAGTCTGGCGTTTGCTTCTTGAATCTGAGAGAGGACGTCTAAGACGCTGCGGTTGCAGATAAGCACCTCGGAAACCGTGTTTTGAAAGTCGTCGTAGAGAAAATTTTTGATCAAAACGGTTCCACCTCTCGTTTTAATTTTGTCCTTGCCCCTAATTATACAGGGGGAGTGCTTGTCCTGTCAAATGTTTTAAGCCGGGAAAAGGAAGAAAAATGGAAATGAAAATAGATATTGACACCGGTTGTCAGGTATGATAAAATCTTGGTTTATTTGACAAAGGCAATAAAATATGTTATAGTAGAGGTGAAGCTTGTTTTAAAGGGGGTCCGGCGTTGTTTAAGGTAGGCGATAAGGTTGTATACCCTATGCACGGGGCAGGGATTATTGAAGCCATTGAGGAGAAGGAAGTACTGGGCGAGAGAAAGCAATATTACGTTTTGCATTTTCCCGTTGGTGACATGAAAGTCATGATTCCCTGCGCTACCTGCAAAGAGGCGGGCTTAAGGGAAGTGATCGGGAAAGAAGGGGTACAAAAAGTATTCCGGATCCTCAAGGAAGATGGTTCGGCCATGTCCTCCAACTGGAACCGGCGCTACCGGGCCAACCTGGAGAAAATCAAAACGGGCGATATTTTCGAA
>DAISHP010000040.1:7552-9564 GCA_036822475.1 Bacillota bacterium | reverse complement strand
ATCTCGGCAGGAATATCCTTTTGCATGTGCAGGCCGTTGGAAAGGAATACCGGCGCTACGATAATTTTTGTTGCGCCGCCGGCAACCAGCTTCCCAACGGCGTCCGCCAGGTTCTGGCGCCCGGCCTTGGGGTTCATAAAAGCCGTTTCCAGCAAATCCGCCCCTGTACTTTCCTTAACCATTTCCGCCAGGCGGAGCAGCACGTGGTTGGCCTCATCGACGGTGCGCCTGCTCCCGTGCCCCAAAACTACAATCCCGGTTTTCATTCCCAACACTCTCCTTTTGGCAAATTTTCCAGGATTCCCGGCAATTCCGCGTAATTACTAACGGCCCGCGGATATCTTGCCGCGTCGATTTTCCGGGTCCTGAAAGACCATCCCCACCCTGGTGGCCAGTTCCCTGGGCGCGTGGCGGGTGGTTTCCAGTCCTTCCACTTCTACGCGCCCTTTTAACCGGCCCCCGTAAAAATGGGGGATCAGGCCGTTTAGGCAGCGAACCAGGCTGGACTTGCCTCCTCCGGAAGGACCGGCAATCAAAATAAATTCGCCGTCGCCAATGGTCAGGTTAATGTTTTTTAAGGCGGGCTCTAAAGCGTCGCCGTAACAAAAGGTCAGGCCTTTTACTTCAATCAAGAACGTACCTCCTTCGCCACCAGGTCAGGGGCAGGATGAGTAACAGGGTTGCGGCCAGGGCAGCCAGGAAAAACCACCCGGTCTGGCCGGGGTCTATTTTCTGTAAGGAAGGGTAGTAGCGGTAACCGCCGTAGCCCGCGGAACGCAGGTAAAGCCCAAAGAGGTAAGGGAAAAGGCCGGTGCAAACAGTGACCAGATCGTAAGCCCCCAGCCGGATCTCTCGATAGTAAGTGCGCCTTTTCTGCTCCAGCACCCTGATTACTTTTGCACCAAAGAACCCTAAAAAGAGGGCGTTGGCCAGGGCGCGGGTACCGTCCCAGACAAGGGCGTTAATTTCGGTCAGCAGGTAAGTTTTCAGGGTAAGCGGGTAAACAAAATAAGTCCAGAACCAGACGTTCATGATTACCCCGTACAGATAGCCCCAGATAAAGCCAAACCCGACCAGGACGGAAAACCGCTCCTGCAGCAAGGGAATTTGCCGCAGCCCGGCCGCCGTCACGCCCTTCTTCTGGTAGACATTCATGCTGCTAACGCAGCACCAGCAGAGGATGAAAATTAACGATTTTTCACAGCAGGCGCACCCCGGAGCACTAAGGCACTGCGGCACATCAGCAAAAGGAGCCAGGGCTAAAGTATTTTTACTTTGTGCCTTTATGCCTGACAACTTTGTGCCTGATCTCTTCAGGGCAGACTGATCTTCAAGGTGTACCTCCTCTTTCACTGAAATTGCTGCGCCGTCAAGAGCAGAACGAGAAATTCCCCTCCTTGCAATATACGTCCAGTCATTCTAAAAATATAAACTCCCGCCTCTCCTGGTAGAAGATACGGGAGTTTTTGCGCTTTTCCCCGCCGGTACCCGCCCTCTCCGTGGGAGGCCGAATTTACGTACCCCATGCCGGGCAGGTCTCCTGACTTGTGGCTCATTGCCCGCCTTACTGCCTTCCCAGTGCGCACCCACCAATTCTAAACCATTCATGAGCAAACGTTACCAAATAGTGAGCGCCTCCCCAGTGGCCTTCGCGCAAAGCCGCTCCCCACTTACAGTGGCCGGACCGTCCAGGATTTTCACCTGGTTCCCTATTTTCCTGCAGTTCCTGCAGGAACCCGGCATGAATTTATTCAGTTTTTCTTTTTTTAACACAATTTTTGCCAGCTGTCAAGAAAATTTTAAACATAAGATTTCCTAACCCAATCATAATCTTAATAACTTTTAGGATGTTTGCCTTGTTGGGAAGCCAGCTATATGGTATTATTAAAAAGGGCTGGTGAGTATTATGGGCGAAGAAGCTAGAAAAGAAAATGTAACCGAGTTTCCTTATCGGGTAGCTTCACCTGAATTCTTTTTCTTGTTGCAAAGAGTTGACCGTCTTGATGAGAAGC
>DAISHP010000040.1:0-7452 GCA_036822475.1 Bacillota bacterium | reverse complement strand
TGACGGCGAGAATAGACGAGGTAGATAAGAAGCTGACGGCGAGAATAGACGAGGTAGATAAGAAGCTGACGGCGAGAATAGACGAGGTGCAAGAAAGTTTACGACAGGAATTCAGGGCTATTAAACCTTTGATTTGGTCTACAGTGGGAATTGTCCTGACTGCCCTGGCTATAAGCTTAAGCGTAGCCATAAAGATTTGGGGAGGTTAAAAAGAAAAAGCGAGAACGTAGAAAGTTTTGTGTAAATGGTTAAAATAACCATAAAAGGAGATGACCATTTATGCAAGACTTAAAAGACAAAACCATTAAGGAACTGGCAAAAGACTGCCGAACGGTTGATGATGTCCATGAGATGCTCAAAAACCTGTTTCGGGATACCCTCCAGCAAATTCTTGAAGCTGAAATGGAAGAACACCTTGGCTATAAGAAACATAGCGTAGAAGGCATCAATACCGGCAACAGCCGCAACGGCTACAGCAAAAAAACCATCAAAACCAGGTTAGGCAAAACTGTAGTCAATGTTTCCAGAGACCGCAACGGCGAATTCGAGCCCAGAATCGTCAGGAAGTACGAAACGACTTCCAGCCAATTGGAGGAACAAATCATCGCCATGTACGCTAAAGGGATGTCCACCCGGGATATTGAAGAACACATGCGGGACATCTACGGCATTGATGTTTCGCCGGCTATGGTAAGCAAAATAACCGATAAAATTTTGCCCATGATTACCGAATGGCAATCAAGACCGTTGAGACACGAGTTTACCCGGTGGTTTTTCTCGACGCCATCCATTTTAAAGTACGCAAAGACGGCAGGATTGTTGAATCAAGGCCGCCTACAGCGTACTGGGCATCAATCTGGCCGGCCAAAAAGAAGTCCTGGGTATTTGGGTTGGGGAACTGATCAGCGCCAGTTTCTGGCTGGGTGTCTGTAACGACCTGAAAAACAGGGGCGTTCAAGATATCTTGATTGCCTGTAAAGACGGCCTTTCTGGCTTTTCTGAAGCGATTAACACGGCCTTTCCTAAAACTGAAATCCAGTTGTGTATTATTCACCAAATCCGGAACTCCTTAAAATATGTGCCTTACAAAGAGCAAAAGGAGTCTATGGCCGACCTCAAGAAAGTGTACCAGGCCCTGACGATCCAAGAAGCAGAGCTGTCCTTTGCTACTTTCAAAGAAAAGTGGGGCAAAAGGCATCCCATCATTATCAGGTCCTGGGAGAACAACTGGCTTGAATTAACGGCCTACTTTAAATATCCATACGAGATCCGCAGACTGATCTATACAACCAATGTGATCGAGGGTTATCATAGACAATTACGGAAGGTGACCAAAACCAAAACGGCTTATCCGACTGATGAAGCCCTAGTTAAAATTATCTACCTGGTTACCATCGAGGTATCCAAAAAATGGACCGTGCCAATCAAGGATTGGAAAAACTGCATGTCCCAATTTGCGATTTACTTTGACGATAGGGTGGAATCAGAAATGGCTGTTTAAAAGACGAGTTTATCGCTTTGGTTCTGGCAAGGATAGAGGGAAAAGAATAGGGGTAACCTACGAGTAAGCTACCCTCTATCCCCGGCAGAACCCCGCCAGGCGCTCGGGTTGCTCTCCAGCATTGCCCTATCCTCCTGGTGGGTAAGAGCCATCTATAGCATAACCATTTCTAACGGGGAATTAACCATTTACACAAAATAATTTACACTCCCAATCTGAAGAAATCACCCGCGCGCCCCATCCTGGCGGAAGGGGATTTTTCTTTGCTTGACCCCGGCCAGGTAGCCGTGATCATTCAAATCGGCAAATCAGACCAAATCTTTAAAGGCTTCCCTCAAGAGTCTTTTTGTATAAACATGTGCCGGGTTTTCGAATATTTCGAAGGACACGCCCGTTTCCACTATTTCCCCTTGATACATAACATAAACTTTATCGGCAATTTTCCGGGCCAGATGCAAATCGTGAGTAATGTACAGCATAGCAAAGCCATGCCTGTTCTGGAGTCCCTTAAGCTCCCTTAAAAGATTGGCCTGCGTGGAAGGGTCCAGCATCGAGGTTACCTCATCGGCAATTAATAATTTCGGTTTTGTTACCAGGGCGCGCGCGATGGCTAAACGTTGCCGCTGCCCGCCACTCAAGGCGCAACAGTAACGATTTAAAAAATCCGGGGAGACGGGCAGCTGTACCTTCTGCAAAGCTTTAATAGCTTCCGCTTCCCTTTCTTTTTTATTACCCCACTTGATTATATCCAGCGGTTCCTTTACCACTTCCAGCACCTTCAGGCGGTGACTGGTGGCAGAGAACGGGTCCTGGAAAATTATCTGCATACCCCCCAGCATTTTCGTGGCCCATCTTCCTTCCACTTTTTTATTCCTAAAAAATACCAGGCCCGCATCGGCCGGTAAAACCCCTGCCAGAATATGGGCAAGGGTAGATTTGCCGGAACCGGATTCCCCCACCAGGGCCGCCACCTCACCGCTTTTAATTTCCAGGTTGACCCCTCTTACCGCTTCAATTTCTCTCTCCTTCAAGATATATTTTTTGCGAATCCCTTCCGCCCGGAGAAACGTTTCGATCCCTCCCTTATGACAGGCCACCATGCGCTCAAGGGCTACATACTTAAGGGGAGGCCTGGCCTGACGGCAACTTTCTTCTCCCTGGCAACAGCGGGGATAAAAAGCACAACCTTCTATCGAACCTCCTGGCGGGGGTTCTCCCTCGATTCCCCACAGATCTTTATATTTAAAAAAATTGGGGGAGGCATTGAGCAAGCCGCGGGTATAGCAGTGCAGGGGATTTTTAAGCACCTCGGAGGTAATCCCCAGCTCGACCACGCGCCCAGCGTACAGGGTGATCACTCTGGTGGTAAGCCTTTTCACCGCGTGCAGATCGTGGGAGATTAAAATCAGGGCAAAGCCCGATTTTTTCTGCAATTTCTGCAGCAACTGCAAAATTTCATTTTTGCTTGCCGGGTCCAGCGAGGTGGTAGGCTCGTCCACAATCAGCAGTTCCGGAGCGCAGGACAAAGCCATGGCCAAAAGCACCCGCTGCCGCATTCCCCCTGATAACTGGTGCGGGTAACAGTGCCGCCACTCCGGCTCAAGGCCGGCCATTTCTAATAATTTTACAACCTTTTGGTCAATCTCCGCGGGGGATAAGTTATAATGAGCCCGCAAAGGCTCTCCGATTTGTTCCCCAATCGTGAGCACGGGATTAAGCACTTCCAGGGAGTTTTGAAACACCATGGCCATATCTTTCCAGCGATAATTGCGCAGTCTTTTTTCCGGCAACCCCACCAGGTTTTGACCCCTGTAAATTATTTCCCCGGCAACGCTAACCTGCTTTAGCAACCCCATTATCCCCATGGCCAGGGTGCTTTTCCCGCATCCGGATTCCCCGATAATCCCCAGGCTCTCTCCCTTTCGAAGCTGCAAGGACACGCCGTCAACGGCCTTTATCGGCGGGTGTACGGAATGAAACGTAATGGACAGGTTTTTTATTTCCAGCAAATATTGATCAGCGGTCACGGTGAACACCCCCCAAATAAATTTTTACCTTCCCAGGCGCGGGTCGACCATGCGTTCCAGCTCGCGGCTGAGAAAGGCCAGTGCGGTCACCAGGATCGTCAGGGCCAGCCACGGATACAGCAACCACCATTTCCAATAGCTGGTATAATAGATCCCCTTGAAGTTGGTCGCGTGGTGAATAATCAAGCCCCAGCTTTTAGATGTGGGATCGCCCAGTCCCAAAAAGGAAAGGCCCGCTTCAGCGACAATCGCCCTGCCGGCAAGCCTGATTATGTTTACCGCCAGAAGCGGGAAAACTTCGGGGAAAAAGTGCCTCCACAGCAGGTACCACGTGCCTGCGCCATATGTTTGCGCCGACTTAATATAACTTTGCTCTTTGAGCATCAACACCTGCGCGCGCACGATCCGGGCCGGAAAAACCCAGGAAAAAAGAGCAAGGACCAGAATAATATTGAGCAGGCTGGGCTCCAAAAAAGCGGCCAGAACAATCATCACCGGAAGATCGGGCAAGATAATCAGGATATCAATCAGTCTCATTAAGAATTTGTCCGGCCAGCCGCCGAGGTATCCGGAAGCTATACCGGCTATCCCCCCACCCAGGACAGCCAGCAATGCCGTACAAAGACCAACCAGCAGGCTGACCCTGGCCCCGTAGCAGATCTGGGCCCAGAGGTCAACCCCCAGTTCATCCGTCCCTAAAAAATGGCCGGCCCCAGGAGGGGAAAGAGGAGGCCCGGAAGACATATTGGGCGGATACGACGTGATCCAGGGCGCAAAGCAGGCCAGCAAAACCACCCAGAAAATGATGAATAAAGCAAGCTTGCCCGGCAAAGAAAAATTTTTAACCAGCGGAAGTATTTTTTGCGCTAACAAAGGCCCTCCTCCATGGTTATCACGCCAATGGGCGACCATAATCATCAATCCGCGGGTCCAGTTTCCGGTACACCAGGTCGGCAATAAAATTGGCGGAAAGAACAAATATGGTTACGATCAGAAATATCCCTTGAACCAGCGGATAGTCATGAACCATCACCGCTTCCCGCATCAAACGCCCCAGTCCCGGATAGGCAAAAACATTTTCCACCAGGATCGCGCCCCCCACAAGGGAACCAAGGCTTAAAAACACCCGGGTGACGATGGGCAGCAGCGCATTGCGCAAGGCATGGCGGAAAATAATCCGTTTTTTGGGTAATCCTTTGGCCCAGGCCGTACGCAGGTAATCCTTTTCCAGCACAGTCACCATGCTGTTCCGCGAAAGCAAGTACATACCGCCCAAACGGGCAATAGTCAACGATAAAACGGGTAAAATGGCATGATGGAAAATATCCAGTCCACGCTGCCACCAGTAATCATAACGGGCAAAGTGGGTAAAAGCGCCAGATAAAGGAAACAATCCCAATCCCGCCGCCAGGGTGAAAAGAAGCACCAGGCCTAAAAGAAAAGCCGGTATTTCGGATAAAAGGATAAGGGCAAAAAACAACCCCTTATCCGCCCATTTCTCCCGGTACCAGGCGGATATGCTGCCCAGCACAACACCGAGCAAAGTGCTGCCAACCACCGCCGCAATAACCAGAAAAACAGTCCACCCCAGGCGGCGCATGATAATTACGTTCACCGGCTCGTTATAATACAGGCTGTATCCCAGATCGCCCCGCAACAATCCCCCCAGATAGGACAGGTACTGCTGACCAACCGGGCAATCCAGGCCGTAAAATTCCAGGTAATAACGCCTTTGCTCTTCAGAAAAAGGCGTTACTTCATGCCCTTCTTCCGCCGAAGAGAACAAAAAAGGATCGCCGGGCATCGCCCGCGGGAGAAAAAAGTTGAGGGTCACAACGACCCAAATGGTAAAAAGATATTCCATCAGTCTGGTGACCCTCTTCTTTAGCAAGCGGAATTAACTCCTTTCCAGGTAAGATAGCTTGCTGTGCGATAAGGAATGGTGATCGAACATGAACATCCAGCCGTCATATTTGGCCGGCCTGTACACGCTGTAGCCGGTAGTGTAGTAGATGGGTAATTCCGGAACATCTTCGGCCAAAATATCCTGCGCTTTAAAGATCAACTCTTTGCGCTCTTGCTCGTTAAACTCCAGGCGCTGCTGATTCAGCAAGGCGTTCAATTCCTCATTGTGATAACCAGGCGTGCCCGGCGCGGAGGCCATCAATGCTTCCCCCGGGGAACCGCTGGCAAACCTCTGGCGCAAATAATCCGCATCGTTACCCCAGCCACCGTGGCCGGTAACGGCCAGCTCGTAATTATAGTCTTTTACCCGGGCATCCCTGGTCTTCATATCCACGCTCTGCACTTTTATTTCCATCCCCGCTTTCGCCAGCTGCTCTTTCAATAGCTCCGCCAGCCTGACTTCCCCGCTGGATACCAGCAGGTTGAAGGAAAGTTTCTCCCCTTTTTGATTTATTCGGATGCCGTTTTCCCCCCGCCGGTCGTACCCCAGTTTTGCCAGCAACTCACCTGCCTTCTGCAGGTCGGGCCTGTACTGCTTCACGCCGGGGTTATACATTACATGATCGGGCGGCAAAATGCCGGCACTGCCGGGAACGGCGGCGCCCCGGGCCACCTTGTCAATCAGCTCTTGCGCATCAATGGCATAGGCAATGGCCTGCCGCAGCTCTTTTTGCCGCCAAACCGGGTAATCTTTCATGTTGAACAGCAAGCGGTAACCCCAAAAGCCCGGGCTTTTCACTATTTTATACTGCGGGTTATTCTGAAAACGAGGCAAAACATCGGGCGTAACGCCGGCCAGGTCAATCTCCCCTTTTTCAAAGGCCAGCACTTCCTCGCTTACCGGCACAAACTCGATTACTTTGACCCTCTGTTTTGGTCCCCAGAAGCCGTCAAAGGCCTCAAAACGGTAAGTACCGTGCTCCTTGCTGTATCCCGTCAAACGGTAGGGGCCGCTGCCGATAACCGCTTCCGGCGTTGTGAATTCTTTCGGGTTGTCCACTTTTTCCCAAATATGTTTGGGAATAATGCGCACCATGCCCAGTTTGTACAACATGGCTGCATTTGGCTCTCTAACGGTAACTTGCACCTGGCGGTCGCCGACTATTTCTATCTTCTGGATATCTTTTTTGTCCAGCGTCCCCCAGACCATTGGGTACCTGGCCGCGTACTCAAAGGAGAATTTCACGTCCTCGGCGGTCAAAGGCCTGCCGTCTTGCCACTTTACGCCGTCGCGCACAGTGAAAAGATACTGCTTGCCCCCTTCTTTGATTTCGTAT
The DNA here is from genome assembly GCA_036822475.1 of Bacillota bacterium. Classification (GTDB taxonomy): domain Bacteria; phylum Bacillota; class Desulfotomaculia; order Desulfotomaculales; family Nap2-2B; genus JAIMBK01. The sequence continues at coordinate 682 of DAISHP010000040.1, read as the reverse complement.
TTTTCCGCCAGCCAGGGGATGAGCCCCTTTTTGTCCCGCTCTAAAAGGCCGTCGAAGATCAGGCACATTTTAAAGCCCCCCGGCCCCCGGGGATAAACGGCATAGGGTGTCGGGTAACCCCAGTCCCCGCCGGCCAGCCGGAGCACATCCACCTGCGCCTGCCCCCCGTCCTTACCGGTGCCGGCCTGGCCGGGCTGTTTGGTGCCGCAGCCGCCCATCAAAAATGGGGCAGTGATCATTAACAGGATAATTATTGTCAAATGGCATTTCCTGATCAGCACGGTAACCCTCCTTCATTTAAACCAAAATTAAAATTTCCTTTCGTCTACCCGCCACAGCATCATCCCGCTGCAAAAGGTAATTTCCTGGCGAAAAATGCCGTTTTCGGCATGCTCTTTTACATAGCTCTCGATGGTCTGGTGAACTTCGGGAGTGATATCCAGATAACTCCCGAAAAATCTCGCTAAATTTTCTACTGCTTTTTCCACCGGTTCCTCCTCTACCCGGTTAACGGTAAAAAATTTGAGGTCAGGCCGATAACCCATGGTATAGAGCAAGCCGAAAGGATAAATAATATCTCCCGGATTATCACCCAGATCCTCGCCAAAGAACCGTTGCCAGAGCTCGCGGTGCGCCTTTTCCCAACGTTGTCCGGAAAAAGCGCTTAAATAGCAAAACTTTT
>DAISHP010000039.1:0-9795 GCA_036822475.1 Bacillota bacterium | reverse complement strand
TACGGGTGGAAACTTCGGCGGCGACTGGTGGAATATCCCGGACATGGAGCGGATGGGATACCCCGTGGCCGAAGTTTACGAGAACGGCGAAGCCATTTTGACGAAGCCCGCCGGGACGGGCGGCCGGGTGGACAGGGAAACCGTTAAAGAGCAGCTTTTGTACGAGGTTCACGATCCCGCGGCCTACCTCACGCCGGACGTAGTGGCTGACTTCACCACCGTTCGCCTGGAAAACGCCGGCTCTGACCGGGTGCGGATCAGCGGGGTGAAAGGCAGGCCCCGCCCTGCCGGTTTGAAAGTTTCCATTGGTTATCACGACGGCTTTATGGGGGAAGGCATCATTTTTTACAGTTGGCCTGATGCCCTGGCGAAGGCGCGTAAAGCGGAAGAAATCCTGCGCCGGCAATTTGTCCTGGCCGGCCTGGAGTTTGAGGAAATCCGCGCCGAGTATATTGGTTGCAATGCGCTCACCGGCCCTTTGGCCTGGGAGCCGGGGGAGGATCTAAACGAAGTCGCCTTACGGATCGCAGTGCGGACGCAAAGCGAAAGAGAAGCGGCGAAAGTGCCCCGCTTTTTCCCGCCCCTGGCTTTAAACGGTCCGCCCGCCGCCACCGGCTTGGGAGGGTTGCGCCGGCCGCGAGAGTTGATTGGCCTGTGGCCCACCTTGGTTCCCCGGGAGGAAGTGGAACAACAGGTCCGGGTAGAAATTCTGGAGGTGAGGTAAATGGGTGCGAAAAAGAAGGTCAGGTTGCGGGAACTGGCTCACGCCCGCGCGGGCGATAAAGGAAATGTTGTCAACATCGGTCTTTTTCCCTACCGGAAAGAACACTATGCGGTGCTTAAAAGGGAAGTGACCGTTCAACGCGTGAAGGAACATTTTCGCGGCCTGGTGGAGGGTGAAGTAATCCGTTACGAAGTGCCCAACATTGAAGCTTTTAACTTCGTCTTGTACGGAGCATTAAACGGTGGTGCTTCCCGTTCCTTGCGCACCGATAACCTGGGCAAATGTTTTGGGGCCGCCCTTTTGCGCCTGGAGATCGAAGTTGAAGAGGGGGATTGCGAATGAAGCTGAAATTGCCGCCCAGGGTATTCTTGGGCGAGCTTTCTATGCGAGACGGGATCCAGAACGAAGAGATTTTCATCCCTACGGAAACCAAAATTTTTTTTATCAATGCATTTGGCGAAGCAGGATTTTCGGAAGTGGAAGCGGTTTCTTTCGCCAATCCGAAGTACGTACCCCAGTTTCGCAACGTTGCGGAAGTGTTAAAGGGGAGGTCTGAACATGTCCAAGGTAATTATCACGGCGGCACTGACCGGGAGCATCCACACACCCACCATGAGTCCTTACCTTCCGATTACGCCCGATCAAATTGCTGAAGAGGCAGTCCGTGCCTGCGATGCCGGAGCAGCGGTGGTCCACATTCACGTGCGGGATCCCCAAACAGGGCGCCCTGTTCCAGATTTAGAGCTTTTTCGGGAAGCGGTGGGTAAAATCAAAAGCAGGAGCAGGGTGGTCATGTGTTTGAGCACCGGCGGAGGATTGGGGATGACTACGGAGCAAAGAGTGGCGGTGGTTCCCGCCTTTGAACCCGAACTGGCTTCTTTTAACTCCGGTTCCATGAATTTTGCCATTTTCCCCCTGGCGGAAAAAATCAAAGAGTTTAAGTATCCCTGGGAAAAGGCTTACCTGGAGGGTTCTGAGGACCACATTTTCCCCAACACATTTAAAACCCTGCGCGAATTCTGCGCCATTTTTTCCCGGCACGGCACGAAACCCGAACTGGAAGTTTACGATACGGGAATGATCAATAATATTGCTTATCTGATCAATAAAGGTTACCTGCAGAAACCTGTTTACCTGCAATTTGTCCTGGGAATTTTGGGTGGTATGCCGGCTGCCGTGGAAAACCTCGTTTTTCTTTATGAAACCGCCCGGAAGACGATCGGTGATTTTGTCTGGTCGGTCTGCGCGGCCGGCCGGAACCAGCTGAATATGGGCGCGGTAGCGCTGGCCATGGGCGGCAATGCCCGGGTAGGCCTGGAAGACGCCTTGTACGCCGGCCGGGGGAAGCTTGCCGCGAGCAACGCTGAACAGGTTGAAAAAATTGTGCGGATTGCCAGGGAATTGGGGTTCGAGCCGGCTACCCCCGACGAAGCGAGGCAGATCCTGGGACTGAAAGGTTACGAAACGGTAAAATGCTAACTTCAACAGAAAACTTGGGATGGGGTGGTTTGGAGAATGTCAGGAACAAATCATCAAAAAGTCGAAGTAAGGGCTCCGATTGCCGGAGTGTTTTACCGCCGCCCATCACCCGAAGACCCGCCGTACGTGGAAGTGGGCGACCTGGTGAAGAAGAAGCAGGTTCTGTGCCTGTTGGAAACCATGAAAGTCTTTCAAAAAATTAAAGCGCCCGTGGACGGCAGAGTGGTCGAGATCGTTGCCGAAAACGAAAAACCCGTAGCTGACAACGACGTGCTGCTGGTTTTGGAAACTGATTGAGACATCCTGGCAAGGGCCAGGTTAAGGCGGGGTAAATTTAACCACTGAGGACACAGAGAACACAGAGAATATAAGGATCAGGAATCAGTAGCCAGCTTTCGGCTTTTTAAGCTAAGGTACCTCATTATCCTAAAAAATCCTGGCGAACCCGTCATTCGCCGCGGGGAATTTTACGACCGGCTTTTTAAAGATGTTTGTGCCGGAGGAAGAAATGGAATGGAATTGGGAATTTATGGGGAATAATCTTCAGAAAAAGGAGCATCTGTGATGGGGAAATGGATGGACGGTTATTTAAACAGGTTGGCGCAGCTTCGCCGGGAAAATCTGGCAGGGGGAGGATCGGAGCGCACAACCGTCCAACACCGGCTGGGCAAGTTGACGGCCAGGGAGAGGATCGAGCGGCTGGCCGACCCTGGCAGCTTTGAAGAAATTGGATCCGTGGTCCGGGATACCCGCCCTCCATACGACGGAGTAGACCGGCCCAGTCCCGGCGACGGCGTCATCATGGGTCCGGCCCGGGTGAACGGGCGGCAGGTTCTCCTTTACGCCCTGGATTTTACCGTGATGTCCGGTTCTTTAGGTGACCAGGCCGCCTGGAAGCTGGCCGACCTCGCCAAAATGGCCGGTCAGTTAAGAGTGCCCTTAATCGGCATGATTGATTCCGCCGGGGAAAGGTTGAGCATGAAAAACGGCGATGTTGGGTTTAACGGCCTGGCTCACCTCCTCCGGAATTATTGCCTTTATTCGGGCGTGATTCCCAGGATTACCCTTCTTTTAGGTCCCTGTACAGGCCTGCTGGCTTACCTGCCTGTATTGTCCGATTTTGTGATTATGAACGAAAAAACCGCTTTCCTGTGGCTCGGCGGCAGCCTGGAGTCCCCGGATGCCGGTTCGGCGCGCTTTCACCTGATCAAAAGCGGGCAGGCGGACCTGCTGGCCGGGAGCGACGAAGAAGCCATTGAACAGGCAAAGACACTACTGGGCTACCTGCCCCAAAACTGTTGGACCAGGCCCCCTTTTGTTCAGACCGGCGACGATCCCTGCAGAAGAGAGGAAAAATTGCTGGATATTATGCCTGATAACCCAAAATTTACCTACGATATCCACGAAGTAATTGAAAAAATCGTCGACGACGGTGCCTTTTTTGAGCTCAAGGAAGGCTACGCACCGCATTTGGTGATCGGTTTCGCCCGCTTTGGCGGTCGGACGGCCGGGGTGGTGGCCAACAATCCGGACGAGCTAAGCGGAATTTTCGAGCCGGATTCGTCCGATAAATACGACCGCTTCATGAACTTTCTGGACGCCTTTAACATTCCCCTTGTCACCCTGGTGGACACCACCGCTTTCGTCCCCGGCGACAAGTGGGAGCGGCTGGGCGTAATCAGGCACGGAGCAAAACTGCTTCATTCGTATGCGCACCTGACCTGCCCCAAAATCACTGTGGTTCTGCGGCGCTCTTACGGAGGCGGCAATATCGTCATGGGCTGCTCGCGCATGTACCCGGACTTCGTTTACGGGTGGCCGCCGATGGAGTTTGCTCCTACCGGCCCGGAAACGGTGGTGCACGCCGTCTTCAATAAAGAACTGGCCCAGGCCAAAGAAAAGGGGAATTACGAAGAAGTTTTTAATTTTTACCTGGGCATTTTAAAGGAAATGTTCAGCGTTTTTCAGATGGGCAAAAACTGGACCACCTATTACACGGTGCACGAAATCATCGACCCCCGGGATACGCGCCCGAAAATCATCAGCGCCCTGGCCGCCACCGAAAACAAAAGCGAGGAACTGCCTGAAAAAAAGCGTTCAATCAAACCCGCTTAAAATTTGACGAACTGTATTTCCTGGGCTAACCACCGGCAACTGACGACTGCAACTGACGACAATTACAGGAGGTTATTATGGGCGAGATAATGACTGCAGCCATTCAAAAATTGCGGGAAATTAAGGAAAGAAACCTGCTCGGTGGCGGGGTGCCGGCAATTGAGAGGCAGCATGCCCGGGGGAAGCTGACGGCCCGCGAACGGATCGCCTGTCTGGTCGATCCCGGCACTTTTTCCGAATTGGGTTCCTGCGTGCAAACCACCGGGAGGCGCGTTGACGGCAAAGAGGTAGAGGCTCCCTGCGACGGGGCGGTGATCGGCACGGGAAAGGTGGATGGCCGGCCCGTGGCCGTTTACGCCAGCGACTTTACCGTGCTGGGCGGTTCCATCGGCACGCAGCACATCCAGAAATGCGCGAAGCTGATCGACCTGGCGGCCGGCTGGGGCATTCCCATGGTCTGGTTGCTGGATTCTTCGGGAGGAAGGCTGGGTTATCAGGACATTCCCACCGCCGGGATTGACTGGTACTTTGCCCTGCAGTCGCGCTATTCCGGGTTGATTCCCCAGATCAATGTGCTCATGGGCCCCTGCATTGCAGGGCAGGCGTACGCACCGACGCTGTGCGACTTCCTGCTGATGAGCAGGAGTACGGGCTACCTGTGGCTGGGCGGCCCACGGATGGTGCAGGCGGCGACTTCGGAAAAGATTGGGGAAGAAGTGGGCGGGGCCGATTACCACATGGTTTACAGTGGCACCTGCGATGTGGTGGGCGACAACGACCGGGACACCATTTTGAAAGCGCGGGAATTGCTCAGTTACCTTCCATCGAATTGGCGCGAACCGCCGCCTCGCCGGGAAACCGCCGATGATCCCGGCCGGGAGACCGGCGAACTGGCGGAGATTGTTCCGGACGATTGTGACCGGAAATATGATATGCACGACGTGATCGCGCTGCTGGTGGACGAAGGCCGGTATTTTGAAGTGAAAAACGAATATGCGAAAAGTTTGATCACTTGTTTTGCCCGCTTTAACGGAGAAGTGGTGGGAGTGGTGGCGAACAATCCCGGGGAGCCGGGAAGCATCCTGGAGATCGATGCGTGCGACAAGTATTACCGTTTTTTGCAGGTGCTCGACGCTTACAACATTCCGCTGGTTAACCTTGTCGATACGCCCCCCTTTGTGCCGGGCGAAGATCAGGAAGCCCGGGGACTGTTAAGGCACGGAGGAAAAATCCTGGACGTTTACGCCACGGCCACCATTCCCAAAATCAGCGTGGTTTTGCGGGAAGCCTACGGCGACGCCGGAAGCATCGTCATGGGTGCCGTCAAGGGCATGGGGGTAGACCTCTGTTACGCCTGGCCGATTGCCAGGTTTGCCGTGGAAGCTTCCCTGCTGGACTACCGGCAGGTATACCCAAGGGGCATTGAAGAAAACGCCTACCCGGGGTACCTGAACAGGGCCAGGGAAAGGCTGGACGTTTTCGAGGCGGCCCGCAGCTGGACCGCCCAGGTGGTGGATGAGGTCATCGAGCCAAAGGAGACCAGGAAAAAAATTATTGAGGCCCTGCAGCTCACCAGAAACAAACAGGAAAAGCTCCCGCCCCGGGCAAAAATACACGGCACTCCGCCCACGTAACCCTGTTTGCTCCCGAGTTGAAGATTTTTTCCTCTTAACTTACGCCAAATGAAAGGCAGGTAAACCATATTTTTTGTTGCGAGAGCATTATTTTCGCATAACCATTGCATAATAATGATTTAAAACCATGCGCATCGGCTCCTGGGTGAAGGACAACTCGGCTATTTCAAGTACAATCGAGCGGCCTTTGTTTTTCTAAAACACTTTTTTCCGCGTCAACTCTTCCTGCACCTCGTTTAACGCTTCCCCGAAGCGCTGGAAGTGGACGACCTCTCTTTCCCTCAGAAACCTCAATGTATCCTTTACCCCCGGGTCGTCGGTCAGCCTGATCAGGTGTTCGTAGGTGGTGCGGGCTTTTTGCTCGGCGGCCATGTCTTCGTGCAGGTCGGTCACCGGGTCGCCGGTGGCCTGGATGTAGGCCGCCGTCCAGGGCACTCCGCTGGCGTCCACCGGGTAGACCGCCCGGTCGTGTTCGGCGAAGTAACCGCCCAGATCCACCTGCCGGAGTTGTTCCGGGGGCACGTTTTTGAGTAGCCGGTAGATCATTGTTCCCACGATTTCCCAGTGGGCCAGTTCTTCCGTGCCGATGTCGGTGAGCAGGCCCTTCGTCCGGTTGGTGGGCATGGTGTAGCGCTGGGTTAAATACCGGACGGCGGCGGAGAGTTCGCTGTCCGGCCCGCCGTACTGGGCCATCAGAAATTTTGCCATGCGCACGTCGGGCTGGGTAACGCATACCGGGTATTCCAACTTCTTTTCGTAAATCCACATTCTCGCCCGCCCCCCGCTCAATAATTGATCTCCCACGGCCAGGGCTGTTCGGCCCACTGCCAGGGGGACTTACTGGTCGAGACGCCGTAAGCGGCCAGCGGCCCGTACAACCTTTCATACTGCATTTTCAGCTGATTTAAACGCTCCGTAGTGTGGTTATAGTCCCGCAACGGCTCCTGTTCGTCGGGATGGGTATCCAGATATAAAGTCAGCTCGATGGCGACAAATTCCAGTTGCTGGATTTCGCGCAGCAGCTGCAGTTGGTTAGGATCCATCAGCAACAACCTCCTTCAGGAAAATAGAGGCCCAGAGGCAACAGGCACAAAGGCACAAAGGAAAATATGCCTGCCTTAGGTCCCATTAAAATAGGGATTAGGGATTAGGGATAGATGCTTTATACTTATTTTCATGATTAATGGTGAGAACGGATGTTCTCATCGGGAACTCCTTCAGGAAAATAGGGTCAAGGGCGTCTTTATTTTTATTTAATAAGGGTAAGGCCCGTACAATTCCGGAAAAAGGGTGCCTTTTTCCAGGGCCTCCTGGGGGCTGTAAGTGACGCCGTAGCGCTGCCAGGGAACGTAGGCCTGGGCCAACCTGGCGGCCGGAGCCATCAATGCGCTGGTCCTCGTGTTTTCCTCCTTTTTAGCCGCATCATCGCTTTTATTCATCTGCCCAACCCTCCCGGACTGAATTAGGGATTTAAATAGTTGATAATACATGGTATGCGCTGCCTGATCAGGGTGCTACAGCCAGTTATGGTTGTTTTCGAGAATTTCCGGAATAAAAAAATTTTTACCGGTCAAACTTAATAACGTAACGGCTTTAAACCGTCCGGAAGCCCGCCGGGAATGATGTCTATGCCGTGTGTCTCCTGTTCCCGCGCCAACTGCACTTGTTGTTTGCCTGCCAAAACCTTTTGACCGGAGGGCCGGTTTTTTTGAAACAGTCCAGGTTTATCTGGGCAGTAACGACAGCTGCCTTACTTTTTTCACTTGTTCTGAATGTTGATTTTGCCGCCGCCCGGAAGACCGGCCCCGGCCCTTTTCGCCCGGCCACGGCCTGGGAGTTAACGGGCCGCACCATTGTCGTCGACCCCGGCCATGGCGGCACCGATCCCGGCGCCGTCGGTTCCCGCGGGACCCTGGAAAAGGACGTTGCCCTGGCCATTAGCAAAAAGCTGGCTTACTTTTTTCAGCAGGGGGGAGCAAAGGTTGTTTTAACCCGGGACCGGGACCGGGATTTAGGCAGCCCGGAAAACCCGGCCAAAGTTGAAGATCTGCAGAAGCGGGTGCAAATTGCCCACAAGGCAAAGGACGATTTGCTGATCAGCGTTCACTTAAATCATTTTTCCGATCGTTCCGAATATGGCGCCCAGGCCTTTTACCAACACGGTTCAGCGGCAGGCAAAAAACTGGCCGAACGGATTCAGCTCCAGCTCAACGCCTTTTTAATCGATTCGGGACGCCGGGCGCTGGCGGGAGACTTCTATCTGTGCCGCAACGCCAAAATACCGGTGGTAATTGTGGAGGTTGGTTTTTTAAGTCATCCGGAGGAAGAAAAAAAACTAAGGGAAGACGCTTACCAGACGAAGGCCGCCTGGGCAATTTACCGGGGGGTGATTGATTATTTGCGGGGGCAAAGGGATTTGGAATAGGCCCCCATGCTGCTAACGCAGCACCAGCAAAAGGATGAAAATTAACGATTTTTCACAGCAGGCGCACTCCGAGGCACTAAGGCACTGAGGCACTTAAGGCACAGAGAGACATGGATAAAGCGCCGGAATTATTTACTTTGTGCCTGGCAAACTTTGTGCCTGATCTTTAATTTAAACCCTGGAATAAAAAGACTTCCGGCGGCAAAACTTAAAGTTAAGACAAATAAAAGTTGAGGCACTAAGGCAAAAAGGTACTTGGACCCAAAAAGATATGGATAAAGGGCCGGAATTATTTGCTTTGTGCCTTTGTGCCTGATCTTTTCAAGGAGGTTGCCGTGCGTTTAAAAGTCATTTTGTGCTGCGTCCTGTTGCCGGTTGCCGCTGCTTTTACCTGTTTGCCTGGCTGCGCCCGTGGTTATCAAGCCGAGCCTGATTACGCCCCTTTAAAAAAGCAGATGGAGGAGTTTATCGCCGCCAGAAAGGGGTCTTACGGGATTTATTTTCAGGATTTGGGCTCGGGAAAATCCTTTGGTATTCATGAAAATACCCCGCTGACGGCGGCCAGTACGGTGAAGCTGCCGATGGCTTTATATCTGTACACGCTGGCAGCGGAAGGCAAGCTGGACTGGCAGACCCGGGTAGCCTACCAGCAGGCTACCGATTTTGAGGGCGGCAACGGAATTTTGCGGTATATCGCCCGGGATGGAGACCGCTACTCCCTGCGGACGCTGAACACCCTTATGCTCGTTTTAAGCGACAACATCGCCTTTCGCATGCTGGCCCGCCACCTGGGGCGGGATAATTTCCGGCAGTTTATGCTCGACCTCGGGGGAAAAACGGTTTATCCCGGCGGAAAAAACCTTACCACGGCGCGGGACCTGGGTGTTTATCTGCAGGCCGTGCTGGACTTTGTCCGGCGGCACCCCGAAGAGGGTAAACGCCTGCTGGATGACCTGGCTCATTCCATTTATCATCTGGGCCTGCCCGGGGAACTGCCCGAAAATATTCTTGTGGCGCACAAAGAAGGAGACCTGGAGGAAGGAGTGGCCAATGACGCGGGGGTGGTTTTTTGTCGCCGTCCATACCTGCTCGTCGTGTTATCCAGCGGGGTAAAGGACTTGGACGAAGGTTTCCGGGACATTGCCCGGCTTAGTAAAATGGCCTTTGATTACCAGGAGAAAGTGGCCGGAAATTAAGGAAACGGAAAAGCAGTCGCCTGTTTACATAATACAAAAAAGGGGGAGTTATCATTGTTTTGGAAAAAAATCATTGCCGTTGCTATCGTGTTGACCCTTCTGTTCAGTCCGGGGGGTGCCCTGGCCCTGGCCGCCCCGGAAGCGCCACCGGAGGAAAAAGAAGCGACAGAAGACAAAAGCGCCAGGCCGGCGCTGGAAACCACTGCCGAGTCGGCCGTAATC
>DAISHP010000038.1:0-9848 GCA_036822475.1 Bacillota bacterium | reverse complement strand
GCACAAAACGGGGGGCTCGCTTACCCAGTCGTCTTTGCTGTGCCTGAACAGCCGTCGCCTGCCGGCGCAGCGGGTGGCGGCAGCCCTGGCGCTGCTGCAGACGAGCAGCCCTTCGTATTTGCTGCTGGCTTCCCTGGATCTGGCCCGCCGCCAGTTAGCCGTCCAGGGGCGCGCGCTGCTCCAGCGCACCCTTGAGCTGGCTGCCTCCGTGCGGGCGGAATTGGGCGAGGTACCCGGCATCCGGTTATTGACGGAAGATTATCTGCCCGGTCACTTAAAAGGAACCGGCGAAGGGCGGGCGCTGGACCCGACGCGGATCACGATCAACGTCCGCGGTCTGGGGTTAAGCGGACACCAGGCGGCCCGTTTGCTTTCCGAAAAATATAAAGTGAACTGCGAACTGGCGGATTATTACAACGTTGTCGCCGTCATCGGCATCGGGGCAAAGGAAGAGGATTGCCGCCGGCTCGTCCATGGCATAAAGGAAATTGCCCGGGAGGAAGCGCGGCCGGGCAGGAGGTTGCCGGCGATTTTGAGTCCGCCCCCGCTTCCCCGGAAGAGGATAACTCCGCGGGAGGCCTGGTTCAGCCCCGCCAGAGCGGTTCCCTTGCCTTCCAGTGCGGGTTTTGTTTGCGCCGAGTGGGCAGCCGCTTACCCACCCGGGGTGCCCGTGCTTTATCCGGGAGAAGAGATTACGCCGGAAATAATTGAATACCTGCAAGCTTTGAAAAGGAATAATGTTCCGGTAGCCGGTCCCGCCGATCAGTCTTTAGCCAGCATCCTTGTTATTGATGAGTAAGCAAAAGGCACTAAGCAGGGAAAAGTTATTCAGGCACAAGGACACAAAGTAAAAAGTCATGGTTTTCTTGATGGAGGAAATGATCGTTCCCACGAGCAACTCCATTTAAGATCAGGCCCAAAGTTTTGCAGGCACAAAGGCACAAAGTTAATATTCCCGGTACATTTCTCTTTGTGCCTTAGTGTCTTTGTGCCTTTATTTATTCTGCTTGCGGAGGACGGGCGAGTGCGCGGTATATTTATTGTTTTTGAAGGGATCGACGGCGCGGGCAAGAGCACTCAGGTGAAAATGCTGGCGGAAGCGCTGGCGCACCGGGGTTGCCGCGTGGAGGTCTGCCGGGACCCCGGGGGAACAAAAATGGGCGAGCAGATTAGAAGAATCCTGCTTGACCCGGTGGAGGGCATTGCTCCTCCGGCGGAAGCTTTGCTGTATGCCGCTTCCCGCGCGCAGCTGGCGGCCGAAGTCATCCGGCCCGCGCTTCGTCAGGGGAAGGTCGTGATCGGCGACCGGTTTTCCGATTCCACGCTGGCTTACCAGGGCTTCGGCCGGGGGCTGTCCGTGGATTTGCTGCGCCAGGTGAATAAACTGGCCGACGGGGAGCTTGCCCCCGATTTAACCGTGCTTCTCGATCTCCCCCCGGAGATGGTCGGGGAACGCCTGGCCGGCCGGCGTGATCGCCTGGAAAAGGAAGCGGTGGCTTTTTTTGAAAGGGTGCGGCAGGGGTATTTAACGCTGGCCGGGGAGAAACCTGAAAGCTGCCTGATTCTGGATGCCCGCCGGCCGTTGGAAGAAATCCGGCAGCAGGTGCTCGGGAAGGTAGAAAAATTACTTGGATCACCTGGCAAGTAATCCTGTTTTTATGGGTGATTTTCAAAAAGTGCCCGGGATTAGCCATCTGGAACCTTAAAGGGAACCCTGAGGTTTGGCGATCCGCTTTCCAGGAAGGAACTGTCCGGATGAAATTTTTCAGCGAAATTATCGGCCATCAAAAGATCATCAGCCTTTTGCGCAAATTGGTCACTGCCGGGCGGGTGGCCCACGCCTACCTTTTTCTGGGGCCGGCGGGGGTCGGTAAAAGGACCGTGGCCCGGACCTTTGCCCGCGCCCTGCTATGCCCGCACCCCCGGGACGGGGATGCCTGCGGCGAATGTCGCGGCTGCCGCCAGGCGGCGGAGGGAAACCATCCCGACCTTCTTTTTGTAAAACCGGCCCCCGGCACCATTAAAATCGACCAGGTGCGGGAGGTCCAGCGCCGGGTTGCGCTCACCCCTTACCAGGGCCGCCGCCAGGTCTGTCTGATCGAACAGGCCCAAACCATGACCGTCGAGGCGGCCAACTGTTTTTTAAAAACCCTGGAAGAACCCCCGGCGGATATTGTTTTTATCCTGGTTGCCGAACAGCCTTACGCTTTGCTGCCGACGGTCGTCTCGCGCTGCCAGCAGGTCTTTTTTCATTCCCTGACGTCTGCCGAGGTGAGGGAGGGCCTGCTCAGGCTGGCCGGTCTAGACCGGGAGCGCGCCGAACTGCCGGCGGTCCTTTCCGGGGGCAGCCTGGGGCGGGCGCTTGCGCTGGCGGCGGAAGGGAATCTGATCGGCCCCAGGGAAAAAGTTTTCACGACGGCCGCCGCCCTCGCCCACGCCTCCCCTGCCCAGGCCTGCCGGCTGGCCCAGGCATTTGCCGGCGAACGGGAGGAACTGCAGTTTTTTCTGGAGACGCTTTTGCTCTGGTACCGGGACCTGCTGGTCTGGCGCCTGGCGGGCGACGAGAAAATGATTGTGAACCGGGATTTTCTGCCGCTTCTCCGGCGGGAGGCAAAGAACTGTACTGTTTTCCGGATTCTTGATATAATAGAGAAGGTTGAACAAGCCCAAAAGCACCTGCGGTCAAATGCCAACCCCCGGCTGGCAGCCGAGGTTTTGTTTATGCAACTGGGAAGGAGGGGTGAAAATGCCCTGCCGGGTGATCGGAGTAAGGTTTAAAAAGGCAGGAAAGGTTTATTATTTCGAGCCGGCGGAGGACGAACTGGCCCCTGGCGACGAGGTCATCGTCGAGACCGTCCGCGGTTTGGAGTACGGGCAGGTCGTCGTCGGGCCGCTCGAAATAATGGATGATAATGTGGTTACGCCGCTCAAAAAGGTAATCCGGAAGGCTACCGAGGAGGACAGGCGGCATCTTGCCGCGGTGCGCGACAAGGAACGCCACGCCTACGCTGTCTGCGAACAAAAAATCGTGGCCCACGGATTGCCCATGAAGCTCATCGAGGCGGAGAAGACTTTCGATGAAAGCAAGTTAATTTTTTATTTTACCGCCGAGGGAAGGGTTGATTTCCGCGAACTGGTTAAGGATCTGGCGGCAGTTTTCCGGACCAGGATTGAATTGCGCCAGATCGGGGTACGGGACGAAGCAAAGCTGATGGGCGGCCTGGGCTGCTGCGGCCGCGAACTCTGCTGCGCCACCTGGCTGGCCGACTTTGCCTCGGTTTCGATCCGGATGGCCAAGGAGCAGAACCTGCCTCTGAATCCCACAAAAATATCCGGGATCTGCGGGCGTCTGATGTGCTGTTTGAAATATGAAAACGAACTCTACGAGGAAGCCAGGGAAGGTTACCCGCCGGTGAACAGCCGGGTGACGACCCCCGATGGGGAAGGGAAGGTAACCGGCATCAATATCTTTAAAAAAACGCTGACTGTTGAGCTGAAAGAGAGTAAAATGGTGAAAGAGTACCCCCTGGCCCAAATCAAGACCCAGGATGCGGGGTGTGATGGCGGTGGAAACGCTAACGGCAATGCTCAGGCAGGCGGAGATCAAGCTGCGGGAACTGGAAAGCGACCTGCACAAGATAAAAAAGCTGGCTGCCCTGCTCCTCGAAGAAAACAGTGCCCTGCGCTCGGCGCTGGGGCGGGTGTGCGGACAGGAAGCGGAAGCTGAGGACGAAGGCAAGGTTCCCGCTCCCCCCGGCTCCGGCGGTGCCCTGGAAAACCTGCAGCGCCTTTACGAACAGGGCTTTCACATTTGCAACGTTCATTTCGGGCATCTCCGGAAGGATGAATGTTTATTCTGCGTCTCCTTGCTGGAGCGAAGCAGGGCCGGGCATAAAATTTAGTCGTCGGTCGTCAGATGTTGGATGTCGGAAAGATTCGGAAAGATATATGGATGTTTTTAAGGAAGTTTCCCATAAACATCTCCATTAATCAAATGAGGCCTAAGGCAGGCATATTTTCCTTTGTGCTTCTATTTTCTTCAGGAGGGGAGTCGGCAGGATGAACGGCCGGCAACCGGGAACCCTTTACCTGTGCGCCACGCCGATTGGAAACCTGGAGGACGTCACCCTCCGGGTTTTGCGTGTGCTGCGGGAAGTGGATTTCATCGCCGCCGAGGATACCCGGCGGACCCGCAAGCTCCTTGCGCACTACGGTATCCATACCCGGCTGATCAGCTATCACGAGCACAACCGGCGCACCAGAGGCGCCCGGCTTTTAAATTTGCTCCAGGAAGGAAAACAGGTGGCTCTAGTTACCGATGCCGGTTTGCCGGGCATTTCCGATCCGGGGGAGGAGATGGTGGCGCTGGCTTTGGCAAACGGGATCAAAGTTGTTCCGGTTCCCGGGCCCAGCGCCGCGCTGACCGCCCTGGTGGTGTCCGGACTTCCCGCCGCCCGTTTTTCCTTTGAAGGTTTTTTGCCCGTCCAGGCCGGGGCCAGGATGGAGCGGCTGCAGTCCCTCAAGGAAGAACCGCGAACGTTGATTTTTTACGAGGCGCCGCACCGTTTGCAGAAAACGCTGCAGGACCTCCTGGCCGTTCTGGGCGACCGGAAAATCGCGGTGGCGCGCGAGTTGACCAAGGTCCACGAGGAAATCTGGCGGGGAAAGTTAAGCGCCGCCCCGGCCTATTTTCAAAATCCGCGCGGGGAGTTTACCCTGGTGGTGGCGGGCGCCGAAAAGGCGGAAACCGTCGGGCAAGAACCGCCTTTCCGGCCGGTGGTTGCCGAAAAAGTGGCTGCTCTGGAGGCCGGCGGAAGGGACCGGCGGCAGGCGATGAAAGAGGCGGCCAGGCTGTTGAAGGTAAGCAGGCGCGAAGTGTATTCCGCCCTGGTTCAGGCTAAAGAAAAACAAACGTCCGAGTAACCCCATCGTCCGTTTTTCGCCTCCAAAAAGCTTTAGGCAGCCGCCCGGATGGTTACCGGCCGGGTTCCCGTCCGGCGGCCGCCGATCCATTATCCGGCATAAACATATGATTGCCTGTTCTTTGCCTGATTCTCCCTACGTTGTGCTACATAGCCTTCGCATTTTCAAACATGCTCAGGGCGCACTGCCGGCAGACCAGCTTCCCGCGGTAATGCTGGGTATCCGCGGCGTTTCCGCAGAAGATGCAGGCGGGCTCGTACTTTTTCAGGATAATTTTCTCGTTGTCGACGTAAATTTCCAGCGCATCCTTCTCGTCAATGCCCAGCGTCCGCCTGAGCTCGATCGGAATGACTACCCTGCCGAGCTCGTCTACTTTTCTGACAATACCTGTAGATTTCATTTTCTATCCCTCCCCTTTTTAAACATAATTCGACAAATTAAATTAATATTATGCAAGTAAATGGTACCAAGCATGCCATTAAAAGTCAATACTTTTTTTGAAAATCTTTGGATCTTTTTGTACGGAAATGTACTTTTACCAAAAAACTTGACAAGCGGACTTTGTTTTTCTACAATAGGCTTGCAGATTCCCCTTTTTTTATCTTTAGGTGCCTGTCCGCAAAGGGCCGGGTACTTTTTAACCGCGGCTGAAAAATTTTAACTGATCTGTAGAAGGAAGGAGCCTGTCTTGCCGGAAAGAAAAACTTTTTACGTCACGACGCCGATTTATTACCCCAGCGACAACCTGCACATCGGCCACGCCTACACCACGGTGGCCGCCGATGCCCTGGCCCGCTTCAAGCGCCTGACGGGTTACGAAGTCTGGTTTTTGACCGGTTCCGACGAACACGGGCAAAAGATTGAGCGCACCGCCCGGGCCAGCCGGCAAACACCCCTGGAGTACGTGGACAAAATCGTGGCCGGGTTTAAGCGCCTTTGGGAAGCCTTGCTGATCAGCTACGACGATTTTATCCGCACCACGGAGGAAAGGCACAAAAGGGTGGTCCAGGCGATTTTCAGCAGGCTTTCTGAGCAAGGCGATATTTATAAAGCAGTCTATGAAGGCTGGTATTGCACCCCCTGCGAAACCATGTGGACCCAGGGGCGCCTGGAAGAGGGAAAATGCCCGGACTGCGGGCGGCCGGTGGAAAAAGTGGCGGAGGAAAGCTACTTCTTCCGGATGTCCAAATACGCCGAGCGCCTGTTGCAATACATCGACGAACACCCTGACTTTATTTTACCCGTTTCCCGGCGCAACGAAATGATCAGTTTTATCAAGAGCGGCCTGGAGGATCTGTGTGTTTCCCGGACCACCTTCGACTGGGGCATTCCGGTGCCCTTCGACCCGGGGCACGTCATTTACGTCTGGGTGGACGCCCTGACCAATTATATTTCCGCCCTGGGCTACGGCAGTGAGGACGACGCTTTGTTTAAAAAATTCTGGCCCGCCGACGTACATATCGTCGGCAAGGATATCGTTCGCTTTCATAGTGTGATCTGGCCGATTATCCTGATGGCGGCCGGCATTGAACTGCCCAGGCAGGTGATGGGCCACGGCTGGCTGCTGCTGGAGAGCGGCAAGATGAGCAAATCCCGCGGCAACGTGGTGGACCCCCTGGTGCTCATCGAAAAATACGGCGTGGACGCCATCCGCTATTACCTGTTGCGGGAAATGCCCCTGGGCGTCGACGTTTACTATAGTGAGGAAGCGCTGGTCGAAAGGATCAACCAGGATCTGGCCAACGATTTGGGCAATCTCGTGAGCCGCACGCTGGGGATGATCGATAAATATTTCCAGGGGAAGATCCTGCCGCCTGGCGAAGCCGGGGAACCCGACCGGGAACTGATCGAGCTGGCGGAGGAAACCCCGGGAAGAGTGGAGGAGTTCATGGACAAACGGGAAATTTCCAGCGCCCTGGCAGCGATCTGGCGGCTGATCGGCCGGGCCAATAAATACGTGGACGAAACCGCCCCCTGGGCGCTGCATAAAGATCCCGGGAAAAAGGGCAGACTGCAGACCGTCCTCTATAACCTGGCAGAGTGCGTGCGCTTCATCGGGGTTTTGATTTCCCCCTTCCTGCCGGCCACTCCGCCCCGGCTCTGGCCCCAGTTGGGCCTTGCCGATCGCCTCGATTTGCAGACCTGGGATTCGCTGCAGTGGGGCAGGCTGCCGCAGAACCTGGCCACGCACCGCGCCGAAGCCCTCTTCCCCCGGATTGACCCGGAGAAGGCGCTCCAGAAGTAAAGGCAAAGAGGCACAAAGGCACAAAGAAATAGAGGTATAGACGACCAGGAATATTATTCCTTTGTGCCTTACTGTTTTAAAGGAGTTGCCCATGAGAACGTTCGTTCCCTCCATTAATAATGAAAATACTTATATAAAGTATCTATCCCTAATTCCTAACCCCTAATTCCTATTTTCGAGGGAGTTGGACAGTTTTGAACGATGCGGTGAAGCCGGCCGCGGGTGCGGACGGGCTGGTGCTCGTTGACACCCACGCCCACCTGGTCGACGAAGCATACGATCGGGACAGGAAAGAAGTCATTGAACGCGCCAGGGCCGGCGGGGTGGTGCAGATCGTCAACGTGGGCTTCGATCTGGACTCGTCCCGGAATTCGGTGGCTTTGGCCCGGGAATACGATTTTATCTACGCCGCGGTGGGCGTCCATCCGCATGACGCCGCCCGCGTGCCCGCCGGTTACCTGGATGAACTCGGCAAGCTTGCCCGCGATCAAAAAGTAGTGGCCATCGGGGAGACGGGGCTGGATTATTACCGGCACTTAAGCCCCCGTTCGGAGCAGCGGCGGGTGTTCCGGGAGCAGCTGGCCCTGGCCCGGGAGCTGGAACTGCCCGTCATTATTCACGACCGCGACGCCCACGG
Organism: Bacillota bacterium; assembly: GCA_036822475.1. GTDB lineage: Bacteria > Bacillota > Desulfotomaculia > Desulfotomaculales > Nap2-2B > JAIMBK01. Next base: position 2,043 of record DAISHP010000038.1, on the reverse strand, counting down.
GGAAGTGCTGGAGATTTTCAGGCAGGACGGCTTAGGCCCCGCCGGCGGGGTGCTGCATTGTTTTTCCGGGAGCTGGGAAATGGCCCGGGAGTGCCTGCGCATGGGTTTTTACATTTCCCTTGCCGGCGTGGTGACCTACTCCAAGTCCACGCGCCTGCAAAGCATCGCGGTTAATTTACCGCTGGAGCGGCTGCTGGTGGAAACGGACTGTCCCTACCTGAGCCCCGAGCCGCGGCGCGGAAAACGCAACGAACCGGTGTACGTCCGCTACGTCCTGGAACGGATTGCCGGACTGCGTAAGATGCCCGCCACAGAACTGGCCACGCTGACCGCCCAAAACGCCCGCCGCTTATTCCGGCTGCCGGAATTAACCTGAGTTGTACCGGGCGCGGAAAAAGGCGCAGAGCACGCAGGTTTTCCGGAAGTTGTTCAGACAAGAATTAACAATTTCCTGAGGGCCTTGTTCCGACGCCCGGCTTCTGACGACTGACGACCGATTAAGCGTGGCCTCCCTGTTCAGCAGTGATTTCCTGCAAGTTGCGCAGCACTTCTGCGGGCGACTTACCCTGCGCGTTGATCACCGGAGCATAGGTGGTGATGACCGGGTTGGTGGCCAGGGCATAGGTATGCTCATCCTCACCCAGGGTATTTTCTCCGGTTATAATCATTGCTGCCGCACCGAGAGAATTGGCGGGGCTGACCACTTCGTAGCCGTGCCGGGCCAGGTAGTTTTTAACTTCTTCCAGGTTGTCCTGGACGGCAACCTTCACGAAAATTGCCTCCTTTCCTTAAGAATTGGCCTCCCTGTTGCCGAAAACTCTTTTTATTATGGGAGGACAGTTCTTTTTTTATTCGAGGGTCATTCTACCCTGAAAGATCAGGCACAAAGTTTCCAGGCATAAAGGCACAAAGTAAAATATTCCCTGGTCACCCCTGTTTCTTTGTGCCTTAAGTGTCTCAGTGCCTTGTTGCTTTTGCTCTGAAAATAACCTTCGCTTATTTTCATCCTCTGCTGGTGCTGCGTTTGCAGCATGGGTTGTCTATCCATAAATTCTGTTCAAGATCGACTTTACATTGTGCCTTTGGGCCTGTGGGTTTTATGTCCCCCCTGTTTGCCTGACTGCCAACCCTACTGCTTACCGAGGGGATGGCAACAACTTTTCTTTTCCCTTCGACATTTATTTTTCCTTTCTCTAGCAGGAAAACCAGAGGCGGTCCAAGAATAATATAAAATATGTTGCCGATGGTAAACCAGAGGTGTTGATATGGAGTGGTGCACTTTGGGACGTCCCGGAAGCCAAAAACCAGGGGGGAAAGAACCTGGTCGCTTCCAGCAAAACCTTTGGAGAGCAAAGTTCCTCTGGATTTGTCTGGTCGCCGGAATAATTATCATTATTTTCGGCCTGCTGGGTTATGCCTGGGCAAAAAAGAAGGTTACCCTGGTCGTTGACGGCCGGGAGAGCCAGGTCCAGACGTATAGCCGCACGGTAGCCGATTTGCTGAAAAGTCAAGGCATAACTTTTTCCTCGTCAGATCAAATCAATCCTTCGTTAGACACCTGCCTGAAAGAAAACCTGCGGGTGGTGGTTAATCACGCTGTCCGGGTGATGCTGACGGCGGACGGACAAACAAAGGAGGTTCTTACCTGCCGGAATACCGTTGGGGATGTTTTGCAGGAGCAGGGAATTCCCGTAAAACCCGGTGACCTTGTAGAACCGTCTCCGGACAGTGCCGTTACTGGGGGAATGGAAATAAAAGTTGTCCGCGTGCACACCGAGGAGGAGGTGAAGGAGGTTCCGGTTGCCTGCCCGACCCGCCGGGAAATAGACCCTGACCTGGCCAAAGGGTTCAGCAGGGTGGTGCAGGCCGGTAAAGACGGGCTGGAAAAGCAGCGCTGGCAGATCGTTTATCACGACGGCCGGGAGGTGGAGCGCCGGCTGATCGGGAGCACGTTAGTCCGGGAACCCGTTGAACGGGTAGTTCGAATCGGTGCCCTGCAGCAGGTCTCCCGCGGCGGCCGGGATATCCGTTTTAGCCGGGCGC
>DAISHP010000037.1:0-9949 GCA_036822475.1 Bacillota bacterium | reverse complement strand
CCAGCGCTTTTTCATCTATCTCCAGATAATTGGAAATCACTTTAATCAGCTCGTTTTTTAACGTTTCCATCAGTTGCGGGGATACCCCGGCCCGGTCGTGCACCAGCACCAGCCGTAACCTTTCCTTGGCCACATTCTTGCTGGCCGTCGTTTCGCGCCCGAACACCCTGGCTAAAAATTCAAACAAGACTCTTTCCCCCTTGCCGGTAGTTTTACCTTAAACCGATGATCCGCCGCAATCTACTGAAAATGCCGCTATCGTCCAGATTCATCATGGGCACCGCCTCGCCTTTGATCCGGCGGACAATATTGCGGTAGGCCTGACCCGAGCGCGAACGCTCGTCACAAACAACCGCCTCGCCGCGGTTCGTGCTGATCACCACCTGTTCGTCCTCCGGTACCACGCCTAAAAGGTCGACGGCCAGGATGTCGATGATATCTTCAATGCCCATCATATCTCCATGACGGACCATTTTAGGCCTGATCCGGTTAATAATCAAGGCCGGGCTGCGCAATTCCGCCGCCTCGAGAAGGCCGATGACCCGGTCGGCATCCCGGACGGCGGCCACCTCGGGCGTGGTCACCACGATCGCCTTCTGCGCACCGGCAATGGCGTTGCGAAAACCCTGCTCAATGCCGGCCGGACAATCAATAATCACGTACTCAAATTCCTGAGCGAGGTCGGCGCATAACTTTTTCATCTGGTCGGGGCTGACCGCCGTTTTATCTTTGGTCTGGGCGGCCGGCAACAGAAAAAGGCCCTCGTACCGCTTGTCCTTAATCAACGCCTGCCTTAACCGGCAATGACCTTCCGTCACGTCGGTAATATCGTAGACGATCCGGTTTTCCAGACCCATCACCACATCCAGGTTGCGCAGCCCGATATCGGCATCGACCAGCACCACTTTGTGCCCGAAAGAGGCCAGCCCCGTCCCCAGGTTGGCGGTCGTAGTAGTTTTTCCCACCCCTCCTTTCCCGGAAGTAACCACAATTATTTCGCTCATATAAGTACTTACCTCCCTGAATAGTCGTTAGTCGTGAGTCGCAAGTCGTTAGAATTCTTCGTCCGGAAAATCAGTCGCCAATTTACCCAACGTGGGTAATGCTTGATATAACATTTGAAGGTGGTTGTTTATTGCTCGCGAGTCTTTGGAATTGCCGTTCCCGAAATAGCACGGTAAATCGCAACAATATTTTGTCTTGCCTTACGACCAACCACCAACGACCAGCCACTCATATCAAATTGCCTGAGCGGTCGCTGTTTTGAAAAACTTCAATCGTCACCACGTTATCTTTGATGCGCGCAATCTCGGGCTGGTCGGGGCCGGTTAATTCGTCATCGGGGGGACGGGTGATGTGATTGGCAATCCGCAATTGGGTAGGCCGCAACCGGAAGGCCAGCACCGCGGCCCGCTCGTCCCCGGAAGCGCCGGCGTGCACTACCCCGCGCAGGGTACCTAATACAATGATATGGCCGGACGCCACAACTTCCGCGCCCGGGTTCACGTCGCCGACGATCACCACGTTGCCGTCAAAATGTATTTTTTGACCGGAGCGGAGCGTTCGCCGCACCAGAATCGTGTTGTCATCAATCATTTCATCGATTTCTTTAGGCCGGCGTATTTTTTTGAGCCAGAGCTCGCGGGCGTCGTTTTTTGTTTCCGGTGTCACTGTCGATAACTCCCTAAAACAAAACCATCATTATCCTATTCTCCATAAAACAACCAGATCCTGCTCACCCGAACTAAAAAGAATAGCCAAATTTTTCTCGTTATTTAGCAAGTTTCTGCCTCGAAAATAATAGGCACAAAGGCAACAGGCACAAAGGGAAAATTCTTGGTCGTCTATACCTGTATCTCTCTGTGCCTCAGTGCCTTTGTGCCTCTGTGCCTCTATTCTCATTCTTAAAGTTTAACGGGCGGGTGCCGGCGGAATCACCGGCGGCTGCTCCGCAGGCGGCGGTTGGGGCGGCAATTGTCCCCGCCGGTTCTGGTCCGGCTGCCTCTGGTCCGCCTGGCCGGGCGGTTTTTGCTGCCCGGGCGGCGGGGCCGGGGGGCCGCCTGGCGGCGCTTGATCCGGCGGTGCCGATGGCCGTCGCTCACCTTGTGGAACGGGCGGCCCGGGCTGCTCCGGGCCCTGCCGGGGGTGAGCCTGCCCGGCAGACGGCGAAGGTTCACCGGAGCGCTGCGCTGCCTGCTGCCGCGTCCCCGTTACCGCTCCGGGGGGCGGCTGCTCTCCTCTTTGCTGGGCCGCCTTCCTCTTGGCTTCCGCCAGGCTTTTTGCCTCCGGATCGTTTTTCAAGAGAAAATAGGCGTCTAAAATCTCCCTTGCCACCGGCCCGGCTACGCCGCTACCCATGCCGCCGTACTCAATCACCACCGAGACAGCAACTTCGGGGTTTTCGTAAGGTGCGTAGGCCAGGAAAAGGGCGTGCTTGTTTCCCGCTGCATCACCTACCTCGGCAGTGCCTGTTTTTGCTGCCGCCTGGTAGTCCGCTCCGGCAAAGACGCCGGAAGCCGTCCCATCGGGCGGGAGGGTAACCTGGTGAATTCCTTCCTGAATAATTTTTAAAGTTTCTCCGGAAACGTTCACCTGCCGGATTAACTGGGGTGAAAAATCAGTCAACGTCTTGCCGTCCGGAGAAACGACCTTCTTGACCAGATGCGGTTTGTACAGCTTCCCCCCGTTGGCAATCGTCGCCATATAGTTGGCTAACTGAAGAGCGGTATATTTATTTTCCCCCTGGCCGATGGCCATATTTGTGCTGTCGTATTCGTGCCACTGCGATTCCCAGGGGTGCTTGCGCCAGATTTCTTTTTTGTGCTCCCGCGAAGGCACCAACCCGGCCTCTTCGCCGGGAAGATCAATGCCGGTTTTTTCGCCCAGGCCGTATTCCCTGGCGTACTTACCCATCAATTCGGGACCGGCCTGGGCGCCGAACATATAAAAGAAGGTATCGCAAGAGACTTTCAACGCCCGCCGGATGTCCACCCGGCCGTGCCCGCCGGGTTTCCAGTCTTTCTGCGTCTTATAATACCCGGGATCGAAAATGGTCGTCTCCGGTTTTACGATGCCTCCTTCCAGCAAAGCAGTGGCCGTCACCATTTTAAAGGTGGAGCCGGGGATATAAGTTGTTTCGATGCAATGATTCCGGAGGGCGCCGGATTTCGTCAGTTCCTGGTATTCTTTACTGGTCACTCCCCGGGCAAACACACCCGGATCGTAAGAGGGAAGGCTGGCCATCGCCAGCACTTCCCCGGTCCGGACATCCAAAACCACCGCCGCCGCAGACAGGGTTTTGTCTTTCGGAATCCTTGCTCCCCCCACCGTTCTGGCTCTGGCAACCCCCTTCGCCAGGGCATCCTGGGCCGCCCGCTGGAGGCGGGCATCTACGGTCAGGAGGAGATTGTTGCCAGGCGTGGGCGCTTTCACCCCCAGGTCGCGGACCGGCCGGCCGTGGGCGTCCACCTCCACCAGCCGGGCACCCCGCTTTCCTCTCAAAACTTCTTCGTACTGGTTTTCCAGCCCTGTCTTGCCGAAATTGTCCCCCATCTGGTAGTCTTTATCTTTGTTTTTCGCCAGCTGCTCTTTCTCGATTTCCCCTACGTAGCCAAGCACCGGGGCGAGCAAATCACCGTAAGGATAGTCGCGAACGGATTGCACGTCAATAATCACTCCGGGCAAGTCCAGACGATGCTCCTCAATCCTGGCCACGGTCTCCAAACTCACTCCCGCGGCCACGTGGATGGGCTCGTACAACCTCAGCTTTTCGGCCTGCATTTTTTCCTGGAGGCTTGCTTTGATCTGAGCGACGCTCATTCCTTCGTACGCTTTTTCACCGGCCAGCAAACTGGCCAGGGTGTTGACGATCCGGTCGGTATCCTGCAAACCCAGATAGGTTACCGAAACTGTATAAACCGGCCTGTTCCCGACAATCCGCTCACCGTTGCGGTCAATTATCTCCCCCCGGGGCGGGGTAATGGGAATTATGCGCTGGTGGTTTGCCCGCGCCTGCGTTTGATACTTGGCCGCTTCCACCAGCTGCAAAAAACTGAGGCGAACCACAAGCACCAAAAAAGCCCCAGCAACCAGGGCGAACAGAAAACGCATTTTTTTCTCGAGCTTTTTGTGCTCCACCAAAACTTCCCCTCAAAAGAACCGGACACCGGCTATTCGCCGTCCGCTTCGTTTAGCAGGTAAAAAGTAACATTTACTGGTAAACCCTCGGATAGGTCCGGAAAAACCACCTGTACAGCAGCAGCGCCACCAGGGCATTGTAAAATGCCCCGAAAAGAGTAATTCTCCCCAGGGCCACCCCCGGAGAAATAAAAATCCCCAGGTACAGGAAGAGCAGGTAGTAAATTAAGCCGGTAAGAAAGCCGACCAGCAGGGTCACCAGCGCAACCACAAAAGGATTGTCTTTATAAAGCGCGGTTTGCATGATCCCCGCCAGATAGCCGGCGGCCAGGAGGGCCAGCGCATTCAGGCCGAAGTAACTGCCCGCGGCGATATCCATCAAGAAACCGGCCACAAATCCCGTGAGCGCCCCTTCTTTTTGACCCCTGAGCAGGGCAGAAAATATTACCAGCACAAAAACGAGGTCGGGCTTAATCCCAAACAATTGGAGGGAATCCAGAACGGTGTTCTGGATGAATACAGCCAGCATAAAAACGCCCAGAACCGCTGCCCGCATTTTGCCGCTCCCTGCCTGAAAATAACAGGCACAAAGGCAACAGGCACAAAGGCACAAAGGAAAACAGGAGGGGCCCAGGAACTCATTTTTGCACTCCACAGTAAATATTTCAGTTGTCTGTAAATCCCCCTTTGTGCCTCTGTGCCTTATTACCTTGTTGCACCTGTTATGAAAATCATCATTTTTATTCTCTGCCGATGCTGCGTAAGCAGGCTGGAGGCCTAGTCCCTATTTACCGACTCCGTCACAATCAAGACTTCTTCCAGACGGTTAAAATCTACCGGGGACTGAATTGTGGCGTTGTAAAACAAGCCTGTAGGGTCCTTTTTGGCCTCCAGGATTTGCCCGATGACGATCCCCTTCGGAAACAGGCTGCCCAGACCGGAAGTGATCACCACCTGCCCTTTCCGCACAAATACGTCGTAGGGGATGTGGACCATTCGCAGCCGCCCGGAAGGATCGGCCGTTCCCTCCACGATTCCGGGGGAACGGTTCTCTTGAATCAGACTGCTGATCGCGCTGCGGGGATCGGTGATCAGCATCACTTGCGCGGTATTGGCGCTTACTTCCACCACCCTGCCGACCAGTCCCTCCGGCACCAGCACCGGCATATTCACCTGGACCCCTTGCCGGGAGCCTTTGTCCAGGGTAATTGTTTTAAACCAGTTGCCCGGGTCGCGGCCGACGACCGTCGCGGCGGTGACTTTAAAATTACCCGGCGGCCTGGTCTGAAGGTCCAGGAGTTTTTTCAGCCGTTCATTTTCCAGCCGGTACTCTTCAAGTTCCTGCAGGCGCGCCTTTAATTCGGCCACTTCCCTGGTTAATTGCTCATTCCGCCGGGAAGCGTTAATTAAAGCAAAGGGGCGCGCGAGGATGTTTTCCAGCCAGCGCGTAACGCTGACGCAAACTTTCTGCACGGGGGCCGAAAGATCCCGCCAGGCCCCTTCTAAAGGCGGCATCGCCGCCTCCTTCAGGCCGGTGTTCCTCATTACCAAAAGAACAGCCAGAATCAAAAGAAGAACAAAAAAAAGCTTTTTGCCGGCTCCCCGTCGAGGCACAACCACCCACCTAACCTATGGTAAGCTTTTTGGGCTGGATCAACACGCGGCGCAAAATATCAATGTTCTCTAAAACGCGTCCGGTGCCGTAGGCCACGCATAAAAGGGGTTCGTCGGCCACATGCACGGGCATCCCCGTCTGCTCGCTGATCAAATAATCCAGGCCCCTCAACAGGGAACCCCCGCCAGCCATTACAATTCCGCGGTCCATAATATCGGCGGAAAGTTCGGGCGGAGTTTGCTCCAGGGTGTTTTTGATCGCCTCCAAAATGGCCGAAACCGGCTCCGCCAGCGCCTTATAAATCTCTTCGGCAGTCACCCGCACTGTTTTGGGCAGGCCGGTAACCAGGTCCCGGCCGCGCACTTCGCAGCTTCCCAGGTTTTCCGGGGGATAAGCGGTGCCGATTTCAATTTTAATTTCTTCCGCGGTGCGTTCACCGATCAGCAAATTATATGTCTTTTTAACGTATTGGATGATGGCTTCGTCCATTTCATCCCCGGCAATCCGGATCGAGGTGCTGGTCACGATCCCGCCCAGGGAAATTACGGCCACTTCGGTCGTTCCGCCCCCGATATCCGCAATCAGATTGCCGGTCGGTTCGTGCACGGGGAGCCCTGCCCCGATTGCCGCCGCCATGGGTTCTTCCACCAGGTAGGCTTCCCGCGCGCCCGCCTGCAAGGCCGCCTCGCGCACGGCCCGCTCCTCTACCGGAGTTACGCCGGAGGGCACCGAAACAACCACCCGCGGACGGATCAGAAAAGTACGGTTGCGCAGGGAACGGTTAATAAAGTATTTGATCATGGTCTGGGTAACGTCAAAATCGGCAATCACGCCGTCTTTCATGGGGCGGATGGCAATAATATTGCCCGGCGTCCGGCCGATCATTTGCTTTGCTTCCTCACCCACCGCCAGCACCTGGCCGCTTTCCCGTTCGATGGCCACCACCGAAGGTTCGCGCAGGACAATTCCTTTCCCTTTCACATAAACCAGAGAATTGGCAGTCCCCAAATCGATCCCCATATCTCTGGAGAACAAGCCGAGCCGCAATGTTTTCTTCCCCTTTCCAGGTTGCTCTTGCCGGCAACCTCTTTCCCGGTTTACATAAGGCCCTTCGCTCGAAAGCTGTTGAATTTATTATCGCCAATAATTAAATGGTCCAAAACTTCAATGCCGATGAGGTGCCCTACTTCAATTAAACGCCGGGTTACTTCGATGTCCTCCCGGCTGGGCGAAGGATCACCGCTGGGGTGGTTGTGGATCAAGATGATTGCCGCGGCGCTCCGCTTGATGGCGTTTTTAAACAACTCCCGGGGATGCACCGTCGAGGAATTAAGCGTCCCGATCGAGATGACCTCCTGCCCGATCACCTGGTTTTTGGCATTTAAAAGCAGGGCCCGGAAATGCTCCCGGTCCAGGTGGCGCATTTCCTCCATGACCAGGCCGGCGGCGTCTTCGGGCGTTTTGATCACCACCCGCTGCTCGGGGGCATTGGTGGCCACCCGCTTGCCCAGCTCTAAAGCTGCCTTGATCTGGGCCGCCTTGGCCAGACCCACCCCCTTGATTTCGCTCAGTTCTTCCACGCTGGCCTGAACCAGTCCCCGCAGCCCGTTAAAGTGGGTGAGCACGACTGCGGCCAGCTCCAGGGCCGTGCTGGCGGCCGTGCCCGTCCGGAGCAAGATGGCCAGCAGCTCCGGATCGGTGAGGGATTGCGCTCCTTCTCTTAATAAGCGTTCCCGGGGGCGCAGGTCCGCAGGCATGTCCTTAATGGTTAAACGGTACTGAACCGGCTCCAACCAGTTTCCTCCCCAGAAAATAGAAGCATAGAGGCAACAGGCACAAAGGCACAAAGGAAAATATGCCTGCCTTAGGCCTCATTTTCATTATTTATGGAGGGAACAAATGTTCTCATGGGGAACTCCTTAGAAAGTTTTATTTCACTTTCGCCTGGTTCACCGCCAAAACGTCTACGCCAAACTCGCGCAGAATTTCCGCCAGCAGAGCCAGGGGGAGGCCGACCACGTTAAAATAGCATCCCTCAATGCCTTCGATCAAGACGGCCCCCAACCCCTGAATCGCGTAGGCCCCGGCTTTGTCCAGCGGTTCGCCGGTGGCCGCATAGCACCTGATTTGCTCCGGCGTCAAAGGCTTAAATTTTACCTTTGTCCGCTCGTGGGCCGTAACCATCCGCAGGGAAGGTTTCTGGAGAACGGCCAGCCCGGTATAAACGTCGTGCTCCTTTCCCTGCAGGAAACTCAGCATTTTTTCCGCGTCCTTCGCACCTGCCGGCTTACCAAGGATCCGGCCCCGGCAAACCACGATCGTGTCGGCGCCGATGACCAGACCTTCGCTTACCTCCCTGGCCGCGGCCTTCGCTTTCCGTTCCGCCAAAACCTCCGCCTGCCGGCTAAAAGACAGCCCTTCACTTAAGCTCTCCTCCACCGGACGGACAAGAATCGAAAAAGGGATACCCAGCCGATTTAAAAGCTTCTCCCGGCGGGGCGAAGCAGAAGCCAGATAAACGGGAAGCAATTCTCCCCCTCCAATTTACCCATTCGGACGGTTTTCCTTAAATCTTTCGGTATAAAAGATACCCGAGCAAAAAACCAAGCACAGTTAAAATACCCGCATCCACAGTCAGGCCGAAAGTAAACCGCAGAAAATGGATGTCCAGGGTGGCCGGCTTGAGCCCGATTGTGTAAATTGCCTTGAGGATGCCAAGGCTGGGCGGTAAAACGTACGCCACCGCGTTGCCGGCAAGCCCCCCGGCAAAAAGCAGGAGCAGCAAAATCCACGCATTTTGTGCCTGTTTATACGGTTTAGCCATTTTTTTTCACCTGAATAAATTAATTTTACAACTTGTAGTTTATCATTTTCTGCATACCGTGACAAGCCATTTATTTTTCGAGCGTTCTCTTATCATTCCGGCCTTTTTCAGGTTCCCCTGCATCTAACGCCTATTTACCTTTGAGAGCCTTTTCTAATTAATCGCCCCCCCAAATACCGCCGCCAGGAAGACAAGGTAAAAAGCGCCGCCGTAGGTTACCAACAGGCGCGCATCCAGATACCCGAAACGTTTCAGGAAAACAAATGTGGCCAGCGAAGAGACGAGGGCCAAAAAGGCGCTCAACAGGGCCGCCTCGGTTAAAATCCACGGGGTTAAAACAATGCCGATGGCCGGAATCACGGAACTTTGAAAAACCATCGCCCCGGTAATATTACCCAGGGCCAGGGTATCTTTATTCTGCCGCAGCCAGATAATGCTGTTAAACTTCTCGGGCATTTCCGTCGCCAGCGGAGCAATAATCAAAGAAAAAATCAAGGGCGGCACCCCCAGCAATTGGGAGAGCCGGGTAATGCCGTCAACAAAATATTTCGCTCCGGCAATTATTCCCCCCAGCGCCAAAACGACCTGGGCAATCACCAAGAAAAGCGGGGGATCCAGCAGTTTGCGCGCGATGAGGAGGGGCTCCGGGGCACATTCGGCGGGCGAGTCATCCTTCTCCGTAATCGTCCGGTAAACAAAAAACAGGTAGGCAACGACCAGGGCCGCGGCCACCACGTATTTCCAGACGGAAGACAGAAAGGCGGCCAGGACGGCCAGGGTATAGACGACCAGAAAAAAGAGGAGATCCCTTAAGATCACCGATTTCTCCGGGGTAATCCGGGGGCAGCTGGTGCGGTTTTTCCGGAAGACCAGGACGGCCCCCCCGCTCAAGAAAATAGCCAGCGTACCCAGCATAAACGGAGCGCCTAAAATCGCCCCGATGCCGATGGCGTGCCCGGCGTCCCCGCCGGCTACCAGAATGGCAATCAAAGGGATGATCGTTTCCGGCATGGCCGTTCCGACCGCCGCCAGGATACTCCCGATCGTTCCTTCATTCAAACATAATTTCCGGCCGAACCATTCGATTCCGTTGGTAAAAAAGCCCGCCCCGACCAGAATAACGCCCAGGCTGGTAAACAGCACGGCAACGTCAAAGAGCATCTTTAATCCCCCTGTCCAGCCGGTTTAAAAGCATTTCCCTCGCCTCCGCCACCATATAAAGAGACCCGGTGATGCAAACAACCTCGTCCCGGCGGGCAATCCGGAGGGCCTTCGCCACGGCTTCCCGGACGTCTTCGATGGCGTACACTTCCCGGACGTGGCGCCGCGCCTCGGCAGCCATGCTCTGCCAGTCCTGCGCCCGGGGGCTGGCG
>DAISHP010000036.1:0-9999 GCA_036822475.1 Bacillota bacterium | reverse complement strand
ATCTCTTAAGATCAGCGCGGCCCGGTGGTCCGCGGACAGTTCACCCAAAGCCGCCCGGACGCATTCGCCGAATTCGCGGTCCTCCACGTACTGTTCGGGGTTTCCGCTGGCTGCTGCCACCTCCCGGTATACCTCGCCTTCCGGGGTTTGCACCGGCTCGTCCAGGGAAACGAGCGGAACGGCATTTTGCTTGCGCTTAAGATTCAGCCACAGGTTAACGGTGATCCGGTGCAGCCAGGTGCCAAAGTCTGCCTCGCGGCGAAAACCTTTAATTGCCAGGTAGGCCTTGATAAAAACCTCCTGGGCCAGATCCTGGGCATCGGCGTGGTTTCCCGCCAGCTGGTAGCTGAGCGAATAAACACGGTTCTGGTAAAGGCCGACCAGCTGTTCAAAGGCAGCCAGATCGTCGTTCTGCGATTTTTTAATGAGCACTTCAACGGCATCCACGTAGGAAGACACTCCCGGTGACGCCGGAAATCTCCACCCATCCTTTATATGCTGCCTCATAATATTATTGCTTCTTACTCGTTAGACACAAAAAAGCCGGGGAAAGTTCCACCTGAAAGGAGAATATTCCGGCGGGATCGCTTATAAAAGCATTATCTCCATTTTATCAGGGAACAGGTCAATTAACAAGCCGGTCATTTTATTCAAGCCGTCGGGAATACCTTCCACTCCTAAAAAGAAGGAAAACCGCTGTGTTTAGAAGAAAAATAATAAAAGATCAACTTCAAAAAAGGAGGCCGCCCGCAACCGGTGATGAAAAAGAACGGAAGAAGCGCTGCCGAACTGGCGGACGAAGGAAAAAAATACATGGCCAAAGGAAACTTCCGGAAGGCGGAAAAAATTTTCGCCGACGCCCTGACCGCGGTGGACGACGCTCCCACCCGCAACAACCTGGCCACGGCGATTTTTCTGGGCGGGGACCCCCGGCGGGCTTTAGATTTGCTGGAGCCGGTCCTGAAGGAGGCTGAAAAAGAAGGCCCCGGGACGATCAACACCAGGGTGAACCCGTATACTTATGCCCTGGCTTCCCGGATCTGCCGTGCCCTGGGGGACACCGAGGCAGCCCGCCGGCACCTGAACCAGGCCGTGCGCAGTTTCGAGGAAGGATTGGCCTTCCTGCGCCGCTCCCTGCCGCTTCCGGAACTGACCACTTTTTTAGAATACACCGTAGCAATCATGCAGGCGGCCGCCGACCTGCAGGACCACCGGCAGGTCTTCGAACTGTACCGCCGCTGGGAATCCGCGCACGTCCGCTGGGAGAACAGGCACCTGGCGGCGGTAGCCTGCTTCAACCTGGGCCGTTACAAAAGAGCGGCCGGCCTGTGGGCGTCCCTTACCGCCGAACACAGGATCTTCGCCGACCTGCAAAAAACAGCTTTTCTACTGGAAAGGGGAGTCGTCCCGCCCTTTCCCCTGGGCTACGAAATCCCCTCCCGGGATAAACTGGAGACGATGTTCAAAGAAGCAATCGAAAAGCCGGAAGCCCGCCACCGGCTCCTCGAGGACGGGTACCTGCGCATCTTTTTTCTTACCCAGGCCCTGGAAGAAAACGCCTCCCCCAACAACAACCAGGCCGCTTACAACCTGGTCTACTACGGGGGCGAGTGGGGTACGGCCCTGGGGCAGAGCATCCTGAACTCTCCCGGGTTTTCCCCGGAGGCCAAGCTGGGTGCCGCGCAGGCCCTGTTGGGAAAAGGGGTCTTCAAGGAACGCGAGCCCATTCCCATGTACATAGACGGAAAGAGGCGGGAAGTGCGGCTGATGAACACCGTCGTAATCCTGGATCAAGACGAGAAGCTGGACGAAACCGTCAGCCGGGCCCAGGAACTGCACAAGGCGGGCAGGCTGGACGAAGCCATTGCGGTTCTCCAGGAGCTGTACTTTGAAGAAGGGAAGCTTTACCCGCCGGCTGTCATCAACCTGGCCAATTACCTGCGGGAGAAAAACGAACTGGAGCAGGCCCGCACTTTAATGGAGATGTTGCTGAAATTCCTCCCCGCCGAACCGGCGGTTATCTTCAATTATTCCGCTCTTCTGCTCCAGATGGGTCAGGTGAAGGAAGCCCGAGAATATTTCAAAAGGCTGAAGTCCCTGGGAAGAGATGTCATCGCCGAAATGGGCGCGGAATTTAAGCAGAAGATGGCCGTTCTGGAAGCCCAAATATCCCTGCACGAAACAAGTGCGACTCTGAGCGACCCTGCTTACCCCGCAACCCTTGCCCGGCTATTCGAGGAGCGCCAGCGCCAGGCAATCGAGGAGAAACCGCTCCCCGCGGATCCTTCCCTTTCCCGGGGGCTCAAGAATATGCCCGTCAACTGGCTGGAGGCGGCGCTTGCCGCTTACGGCCTTCCTCCCGCGCGGCACCGCCGGGAAAAGGAAGAGCAGTTAAAAAACTTTTTAACCCGGCGGGAAAACCTGGAAAAAGTGGTGCAGGAAGTGGGCGATGAAGACCGGGAGCTTTTAAAGTTTCTGCTTTCCCGGGGCGGCTTCAGCCGGATCAGCGCCGTCACCCGCAAGTTCGGCACCACCGACGGAGACGGTTTCTTCTGGGAAGAGGAGGAGCCTGCTTCCCCCCTGGGGCTGCTCTGGTCCCGAGCCTTAGTGATGGTGGGTAAAGCCGTGCTCAACAACCGCCAGTGCAAAATCGCCGCCATCCCCGTGGAGCTGCGCCCGCTGCTCAAAGAAATATTGAACATTTCAAAATAACCGGATGAGCAAAGGCGCCGATCAGGACAGAGGAGGGTTTTTCTTTCGAGCACCCCCGGGCTGTCGCCACAAGGCTACAGGACAGGGAAAATCGGGATTAACTTCCGAATTGATCGTGGTAAAGATAATTTTTGCCGGCTTTGGAACCTGAGTTTGCATAGCAGTAGATACAGCCGTGCGGACAGGTATCGTACATGCCGATGTCCACACTCTCGCTGCATCCGCACTGTTTGCGGGTGGGCTTGCTCCGGTAAAGCCCCGCCTCAAGTCCGAACAAAGCGGCCAGGAGTTCTGCGTCCACGCAGCGGGCCTTTTTCACCCGCCCGCCGACCAGGTGATCATTGCAGCAGCTGTACAGGGTGATGCCGTGTTCGGCGGCGATTTCGGCCAGCCGCTGGGCCAGGGCGGCCTGCTCTGCTTCGGGAACAGAGAAAAGCTTGATCCCCTCTTTCTCCAGCACCCGCAGCCGCCGCCTGACCTTCGGGTAGAGCTGGACAAAACTTTTAATTACTTATATCTTTTTTGCCGGATTCTTATCTTGCGTCGATCCACTACAACGACACTATTAATGAGCTCCTCAATGGAAATTTTGCGCAAGGCCCTGAGTAAGATTTCGTTGATTTCTTTAACGGGCATTTCTGCTGGCAACCGGAGAAGAATGATCCCGGCATGGGGAACAGTACTTAAATATACAAGACCGGCAAAACCTACGTCGGCGGTAATAACAATCGCTTCCTGTTGGCATGCGTAAGCAAAAATATCACTATCCTTAGCACCGCGCAGGCCGATATCCCGGACATCACACGCATCATAACCGGCAGCAGTGAGCACCTTCGCAGTGGAGCGGGGTAAGTCTTCATCGATAAGAAACCTCAAACTCATTAAATTGCCTTGACCTGTTCTCCGCTAATGATATTTGCTGCATACCGGAGAACAGCAAAAATTTGGTCGCGGGTCAGTTCGTATTCTTCCATCACTTCCTCGTATTTAGCCCCACCCGCCAACTTACCTAAAAGGAGATCCACAGGAATCCGCGTTCCTTTAATTACCGGTTTACCACCTTTAATTTCCGGATCCACTGCTATGCCCGGAAAAATCTCCCGCACTTGCAGGTCCCCCCTAGAGTATATCGCTTAAAATATATTGTAATCTAACCTAACTTTTGCGTCAACATGCACCCAAATCAAATTTGGAGCGTCTTAATTACCCCCGGCGTCCGGCACCCGGCCTCCGCTGGCGGCGTGAGGCCGACACCCTGGCCAAGACCTACCGGGAACTGGACGCGGCCATCCAGGCAGCGAACTGGACCACCGATCTCAGGGAAGAATAAGCAAAAGGCAAGGCAATGCCAATCACGACAATCACGAAAGGATCTGGATAATCACCAAAACATAAAAACGTTTTCGGGGTAGCCGGGAGGGCAAACGGCTGAGGGCATCCCCCCGCCGGAGGTGCTATATCCGGCCGTAGCCGCGCCGCCAAAACGCGACTCCGTTATCTGTTCAGGGGCTCAAAACCCTACTGAGAAAAGGTGAAAGGGTACCGGGTAAAGCGTACGCACGTACAGCTCACCGGGTAAAGCGTAGAACCACGTGCCGGCAGCGAGTTCTTTCGGCGAGGGCAGGAAAGCGGGTAAATTCAATGCCGCGGCTTAACACATTTCACAACCCCTTGGCCGCCAGTTCTTCCAAAAGGGCGGGAAGGCGGGCGTACCTGCCGCGCAGTTCGGCGATGTACCGGCTCCAGGCCTTGCCGGTGCCCAGCCTTTCGTGGAGGGAGCGAACCTTTTTCAGGTAGGCGGCCGCCTTCTGGTAAGACGCGCGTTTGCGCTCGCCGATGGCTTTTTCCGCCAGGTCCCTGTACAGTCCCAAAGCCGCCTCCGGGTGGTCTTTTACCGCCGCTTCGGCCACCTTTAAAAGATATTCCGGCCGGCCCCAAACCTCCACCCGGGGAAGCAGCTCCAGCGCTCTGGCCACGTCTTTTTCCGCCAGCGCTACGTCCACCAGGACGCCAAACCGGCCGTAAGAAAAACCAACCGAATCTTGCTTACTGCATCTTACTGCCCCTCTTTCCCCGCCGCCGCCTGCCGGGCACCTCCGGCCATCCCGCTGTTGACCATCCCGCTGCCGGCCATCCCGCTGTTGACCAGAGCGTGAATGGCCGCCCGCTTTTCCGGGTCCGCTTCCTCTTCCCTTTTCCCCCGCGCTCCTTCACCTCCCAAGGCCACGGGAATGGTCTGCAGGATAATCTTTAAATCCAGCCACAAAGAATAATTGCGGATGTAGTAAAGGTCGTAGCGCAGCTTGTCCGCCGCCGAGGTGGTATACCGGCCGAAAACCTGGGCCAGACCGGTCAGGCCCGGTTTCACCAGGTGCCGGTAGCGGTACTCCGGAATCTCGCCAGCAAACTGGTTAACGAAAAAGGGTCTTTCCGGACGGGGGCCGACAACGCTCATCTCCCCTTTGAGCACGTTAAACAACTGGGGGAGTTCGTCTAAGCGGGTGGAACGCAAAAACCGCCCCACCCGGGTTACCCGGGAATCCTTCTCCCCGGCCAGGACGGGGCCAGTTGCTTCCTCCGCACCCACGACCATGGTCCGGAATTTATAAAGCAAAAAGGGGCGCCCCCGGTAACCGACGCGCTCCTGCCGGTAGAGCACCGGGCCGGGGGATGTCACCGCCACGGCCAGGGCGCAGGCCGCCAGTACGGGCAGGCCCAAAAGCAGGCCCAGGCCGGCCAGAGCCAGATCCAGCGCCCGCTTGATCACCTGCTGCAGCCAGGTGAGGCGGATGTCCTGCACTTCCACCACGGGGAGGTCGTCGATCTGCAGCATCTGACTGCGGCTCAACATAATGTCGTAGAGGTCCGGCACCAGGTAAGCCTCCCGGCGGGCGTGGAGGCACCGGGCCAGGACCACCGCCTTTTCTTCGCGGGAAAGGGGGGGAACCACCAGCACGGCGTCCACCCGGGGCAGCAGGGAAGGCAAAGCGTCCAGCTCCCCGGGCGCCAGCACCCGCTGCACCTCGAACCAGCCGCGGGGCAGCTCGAAAAGCTTGCCCAAAACCTCCGCCGCCTCCGGAGCTGGCCCCACCACTAGCAGCTTGCGCCGCCCGAACAGCCACCGCTCGAACTGCCAGGACAAATACCGCCAGGTGCAGACCAGCGCCACCTGCAGAGGAAAGGCCAGGAGCAAAACACTGCGGGGAAAAGCAAAACCGCGAAACCAGAAGGTAAGGGCGGCGGTGGCCACCAGCACTCCGAAAATGCCGGTGACGACACCGCGCAAAAGCGAGGCAAAGCCGTTGCGGCGCAACTGATACAGACCCAGGGCGGCAAAAAGGGCGATGGTGGTCAGCGCTACCCAGGGAATTACCCGCAGGAAAGACTCCCAGTTCGGCGCCGGCACCGGCCCGAAAAAGCGCAGGCAAAAGGCCAGCAGGAAACCGGCCAGCACCAGGGCCAGATCGCCAGCAGCCAGCAAATAAGGGTAAATTGACTTCACTACCCGGGAGCGGAGCATTACCGTTCTCCTCGTCAATAGTACTCAGCAAAGCAATCGCCTTCAGATCTTCCTTCCGGTTTCCTGCAAAGGCTTCCTGGGAACTAAAGACATATCGATCCTTTGCAGGCAACGCTTCTGATCGGGCTTCTGATCGGTATTATTCGTCGGTATTATTCGCCAAACTTTTTGTTTTTCCTACCCGGATAGGCAGAATAAACCAGAATTGTTCCTGCCATATTTCTCCAGGACACCCCGGGCAAAGGAACTTATGATAATTATTATTGTATCCCATGGATTGAAGATGTCAAAATAACCAGATGATCAAAGGCGTTATGCCAAATAAAGGTACTGATAGCCGGCCACCATTTCCTCCAGGGAAAACTTTTCCTGGACCGCCCGGCGCGCGGCCTCCCCCATCCGTTGGCGCAACCCGGGGTCTTTTATAAGGGCGGCGACCGCCCGCACGGCCTTCCCCACGTCACCGGGGGGCACCAAAAACCCCGTTTCCCCTTCCCGCACCAGCTCCGGGACACCCCCCACCGCGGCGGCCGCCACCGGCCGGTCGCGCTGCATGGCCTCCAGGATCGTCAACGGCAGCCCCTCCCACCGGGAAAAGAGGCAGAAAACGTCAAAGCCGGCCAGCAGGCGCGCCGCGTCCTCCCGGGCGCCCAGCAAAAAAATCCGCCGCCGCAAATCGTAGCGATCAATAAAAGCCAGGCACTTTTGCTTTAAAGGCCCGTCCCCGATGAGGACAAAGAAAAGTTTTTCGCTCAACTCCGCAGAAAGTTCCGGGAACTCCCGGCGGACCGTCGGCAGCGGTGATGCCGCAGCGGGCAGCGGGAAGGAATCTGCCGCTGAATCATCCCGGAACGGAGCGTCGCCGCCGGACCCGGATAACAAAAGCCGCGCCACCTCCAGGAAAAAAAGCGGATCTTTTTGGGCGCACAGCCGGCCCACCGTGCCCACCACCAGGGCGTCGGCCGGCAGGCCCAGTTCTGCCCGCAGCGCAACTCCTTTTTCCGCCCCGCCCGGCGGCGGCGGCACGCCGTTGTAAATCACCTTCAGCTTCGCCCCCGGGGCAAGCCTCTCCTTTACCCCCCGCTCCCAATCGGCCCGCGAAACGCAAACCACCCAGGTGCTCGCCAGCCCCGCCAGGCGCTCCGCCCAGGTATAAAGAAACCGCGCCGGCCGGCTTTGCTCCGGGGTGATTCCCCAGCCGTGCGCCGTGAAAATAACCTTTTTCACCCCGGCCAGCCGGGCCGCCAGCCGGCCGATAATCCCCGCCTTGGAGCTGTGGCAGTGCACCACGTCGAAGCGCTCCCGGCGCATCAAACGGTAAAGCGCCAGAAAAGCCGCCAGGTCCCGCCGGGGGGAAATGTCCCGGCACAGGTGAGACATCTCCACCACCCGCACCCAGCCCAACTCCCGCAGCCAGCGGACCAGTTTCCCGCCCGGCGCGCAGGCCACCGTAATATCAAAAGAGGCCGGGGAAAGCCCGGCCACCAGGTGGTAGAGAACCTTTTGCGCCCCGCCTATTTCCGAAAGGGTGATGACCTGGAGGATCTTGAGTTTAGCCAAAAGTACAGAAACCTCCCGCTGAACCCCTCGTGATCGGCTACTGGTAGAGAAGACCACAAAATGACAAAGAAGGATGGCAACACTGCAAAATTTTTCTTTAAAGCTCCCCTGTTTGCACGTCCAGGGCCTTGAGCCTGTCCCGCAACCGGCGGTCTCCCGTCCAGAATTCGTATCCCGTGAGTGCCGCCACCGCCACGTAAAAGGCGTCATAAGCAGTAGGTAAAAGAAGCTTTTCGGCAATTTCCCAGGCCTTTAAATTCAATTCCTGCGCATGCCAGGGCGAAACGCCCTGCGCCAGAATAATTGCCAGTCCCTGCCTTCCCTGGGCGGGGGTCAGCTCCTTGCGCCATACCTTATTGCGCAGGACGGCGACTACCTCGCAGAAGAAAAGGTGCGGAGCGATCACGGCTCTATTCTGCTTTGCCCACTCTTCCCACTTTTTAGCCACCGCTTCACTATCTTCTTCGTTTAAAACGAGTTTTAAAGCAAAGCCGGCATCAACGCATACGGTCGAACTCATCGGTTCTCTCCCCGCGGATGGCGTCCAGTTCTGCGGTCGCAGGCTTAAGCGCAAACGAAGCCAGTTCCCGCCGCAGCCGGTGAGCCTCCTCCAGCGCCCGCAGCCGGCTGCCGCCCGCCTCCAGGGATTCAAGGGTTTTCAGGTCCTCGATGCTTACTATTGCTGCTTTGGGTTTGCCTCGTGAGAGGAGAATGACCCTTTCTTTTCCATAAACGACGCGGTTAACCAGGGAAGAAAAGACCTTCTTCGCTTCAGCCAGGCTTACCTGCACGACTACCCCTCCCCCAGAATAGCCTTTGAGGCCATTATAACCATTTTGATCTCTTATGTCAAAGGCAAAAAAAATGTTCCGGCAATTGGTGGACATGATCCCCAGCTTCCAGTCTGGCTGATATTCTGCCTTTACCCCCCTCCCCCGTAATATTAAAGCCTTGATTTAAACTTCCAAATCAGATAAACTAAGATGGGAAGCAAAGATAGACGCGATCCTAATTGCCGGGAATCCCAAGAATATCAGACTAAATAACCTTTTAGAGAAATTCATTTAAATCCATTCAGGAATAAAATTCCTCCCAGGAAGGAGATCTTTGGATGGAACTGTCCTTAGAAGAAATTCAAAGAGCAATTATCAGGCTTGACAGGAGTTTACAACTGGATCTGGCTTACTGGATAATCCATAATGAGGAAAAACATTTTAATTTAGCAGAAACACCTGATGATTTGTGTGCTATCCGGCGGGGCCTCGATGATCTTGAAAAAGGTAACGTATTAACGAGCGAACAGGCCAGAAAACGATTGACAAAAGCCTCCAAAGCATGAAAATCCGTTGGACATTAGAAGCATTGAACTTTATTGAGGCCCTGGAAGAGTATTCACCCGGTTTAGGATTAAAAGTATTTGATCTTACAGAAGAAAAACTTCGCCGTTTTGCCGGATTGCATATAATAGTGACGATTTATGACTCCAAAAAATCTGCAAGAAAAGTGCACAGAATGGTCCTTCAGAAAAATGTCCCGTATAAAGTTTATTACGAAATGAAAGGAAAAACCGTTAACGTAGTGGCAGTCCGTCATGCGCGGCAACACCCTATTGAACAAGAAAATTGATCTGTTCTTTCATCAAGCGCTGCCCTTTCATCCCGGGGAATTCCCGGTTTTAAACTAATCCCGCCCGAAGTCGTCGTCAAAGCGCACGATGTCGTCTTCCTCCAGGTATTCGCCCAGCTGCACCTCGATGACTTCCAGCGGCACCCTCCCCGGGTTTTCCAGACGGTGCTTTTGACCGCTCGCCACGAAGGTGCTTTCCCCGCTGCGCACCAGGGTTTCCACCCCTTCCACTGTAACCTTCGCCGTCCCCCGGACCACGATCCAGTGTTCGCTGCGGTGGTGGTGAAGCTGGTAGCTGAGCTTTTTCCCGGGCAGAACGCTGATCCGCTTGATCTTGTAGAAAAACCCTTCTTCCAAAATGGTGTAGGAGCCCCAGGGGCGGTACGCCGTCAGGTGGAGATCGGCCCGTTCGTCGCCGGCTTCCTTTAAGCGCGCGACCACTTCTTTGACCCGCTGGGCCTGGTCTTTCGGGCAAATTAAAAGAGCGTCTTTTTCGTCCACCACGATCAGATCGCGCACCCCGATCAGCGCCGCCAGCTTCCCTCCGTCCGTATAGAGAAGGTTTTCCGCCGCGTCGAGCA
>DAISHP010000035.1:0-10010 GCA_036822475.1 Bacillota bacterium | reverse complement strand
GATCGGAACCGGCCCTTTTACAAAACCATTTCGCCGTCGATGGACATCCTGATCTCCAGCAACCTGGAGCGGCTGCTCTTTGAACTCACCGGCCGGGACGGAACAAAAATAACTGCCTGGATGGCGGAGCTGAAAGCGAAGGGCCGCTACCGCGTCGACGCAGCAACGCACGCAAAAATCCGGGAAATTTTCTGGTCGGACGCGGCCGGCGACACTGAGACCATGGCGGCCGTCCGCCATACGTACCAACAGTATGGTTATTTAATCGATCCCCATACCGCCGTGGGGATGCACGTCTACGAGCGCTACCGCGAGGCAACCGGGGACCGCCGCAAAACGATCATCGCCTCCACCGCCAGCCCCTTTAAGTTTAACCAGAGCGTGGTGCAGGCCGTCTGGGGCCCGGAAGCCGTCCGGGGAAAAAGCGAGTTTGCTCTCTTGGAGTTTCTCGCCCAAAAAACCGGTCTGTCCATCCCGCCGGGGCTGAGGGATCTAAACAAAAAGCCGGTCCGGCACACCCTTGCCGTCGAACCGGCGGACATGATCGGGACCGTTAGAAAAATTTTAAGCCGGTAATGCACCCACGCTTTGGCTGCCTCTGGTAATTGACTTTCCCTCTATAGGCAAACTACCCGCTCGGGGCATCGCCGCGAACGAGGAAACCGGGCAGCCCGAGGCCGGCAGGAAACAACCCTGCACATAGTAGACGGCGGCCGGACAAGAAGTAAAACCGGCCGCCGGTTCCTTCCCTGCTTGCCAAAATAAGTTTTTACCCACCCCACAAAAAAAGCCCCGTCTCTTCGTCGAACCGGCGCTCGAAGTGCTCTTCCGCCAAGTACTCCCGGACAATGAATTCACAGGCGAACACGATCGTCCCCTCGGCCAGGTGGCCGCCCCAGGCGTGCCCCTCTTCGTCGCTGAAGACGATGTGGGCGTGCACGAAAGGCCGCCCGTCCTTTAACGAAACATTGCCCACCAGCGCCAGGATTTCCTGGGGCGCTTCCCTTTCAATGTACTTGTACTGCCGGCCGGTCTGGTCGTAATAACCGACGCGCGCCCTGCTCACCGCCCCGAGTGCCCGCACTTCCCCCAGTGTTATACCCGCGTTCTCGCACTCCCTGGTCAGGGCCGCCAGCAGATCGTCCCCCTTTTTCAGCCGACCCATAATTCGCCGGGCGGTTCTCACCGATCCCTTCATCAACAACCGCTCCTCTCCGGAACATTTTTTGCTTCCTTACATTATTTTACCAGACACGGCAGCTTAAGCAAGCGTTTCTGTTTGCCGGGAAGTTTTTTGGAGAAACCGACAGCAAAAGGCTGCCCGTTCCGAGCGGCACAGTTGTTATTTTTTCAATATTTCCAAAAACTATTTAAACATGGTGACGTGGCTTCCTCGCCGCCTATCTACCTGCCACCCGGCCTTTTCAAACGCTCTGATCGCTTCTTCGCCGGAGCAAGCTGGTAGCCGGGGCATCAGATAGCAACCTCCACTTCAGCAACTTCAAAAGGCATCGGGAGGTTATGCGCTTTTCTTGTCTCCAGGCTTAACTCGATAGCTTCCTTGATGTTGGCAAGCGCCTCCTCCTTGGTCCTCCCCTGAGTCATCCAACCAGGCAAAGAAGGGTACTCGGCAATAATGTAACCGTTCTCTCCTTTGAATAATGCTACGATAAATTTCATGCTTACCCCTCCGCTATTGTTCTTTATCCCTGCCGTTTTTGCACCTCCCTCACCGCGATTTCTCCCATGAGTCTCTTAAGCCCTGGTAGTCAGAGGGATAACCTGATCTGCCGGACGCGGCGTTTTTAAGGATCCGGCAGGGCTGTCAGCCCTACCGGACTCACCGTTTTAAGGCCCCCTGCAGGACCCTATACCCAAGGGGGTACCTACCCTGAAACCCTTACCTGGTGCGGGCGGCGGGATTTGAACCCGCACGGGAGATGCCCACCGGATCCTAAGTCCGGCGCGTCTGCCGTTCCGCCACGCCCGCCGGTCCAAAAAGTTCTTTCTCTCTTTAAGCAAGGCCGTTTTAAGCGTGCTTTTTGGCCGCTTCTTGCTTCCTTGAGACCGCCTTTATCTTAACATGTAAATTTACTGCCGGTCAACCGCGCACGGGGAAAATATACCGATAGACCTGGCTCTTATATTTTACCTACCAAATTTTACCTGCCAAAAGCAGGCTGCCAGATTTAAATTAAGCCCCCGAAGGCACAGATATCCAGAGCAAGATTTCTGATCAAGTTGCAGATTAAGCCATTATTATTTAACCCGGCGAAAGAAAACTACTTTCTTCAGCACCTTTCAGGTTGTTTTTAATACGACGCTGATCATTTAAAGCTTTCCCTGGCTGGAAATACGTTTTTGCATGATTGGGCAAGATTAAATAAGTGCCAGGATACGTTACAGAAGTTTTCTAAAATTGCCAGGTAGAGAGTCGACGAACGCGGCATACAGATTCCTTTGACCAGGCGTTCCTCGTGTTCAGTAGCGTATCTGCGGCAGGCCCCTTCAAAACTTTCCTGTTTTTCTTTCAGCCAGTTAAACAATATTTCGTTATTCGTAAGCAAAAAGTCGCTCAGGTTCCTAAAAAGCAGATGCAATTCGGAAAACAGGCTGCGCATTTCTTCTGCCGCCTTATTACTGAAAAGCGTCTTTTCGGCTATCTTTGTCTGCACGGCGTTGACAACGCGCTTTAAAGAATCCCTGATCACTTCCAACCCTTTGTATATCTCGGCGAGTTCTGCCGCTTCCTTTTCCTGGCCGTTTAAAGAAAGCAGGCTGCCTGTAATTTTCTCCCGGACCTTTTTATCCAGAGCCTCTGTCTGGGGTAATTGGGCAATCCGGTGTTGAAAAAAATCTTTCTCCACGTTCTCGATAATTCGTTCCAGATCCTCAACAACTTCTTTTACCGACAGGAAATGTCCCTTTAGATCCTGATTATGCATAAAACAACACTCCTCTGAAATCAAGGTATGTAAGTAATAAAATAACACAATAAATATTTTTTGCAAGCCCGGGTGGACAAAAAATACTTCAAAATTTCAGCATCTCCTTCAGCATCCGCGCGTTCTGGACCGCCTGGCCGCGGTAATGGTTATTGAAAGCGACGAAGACCCTTTTGGCTTCCCGGGCCAGGGATCGAATTCCCGGCACCCACTCGCCAAGCTCTCTTTCCGTGTACAGGTAATCGTAGCGTTCGTAGGTGTGCTCGTGCCGCCACCATTTTTCCCGGTTGCGCCCGTGAAAACGGACGTAGGCCACCGGCGCCGTGCAGACCGCCACCCGCCCGACCAGACCCTTTATGTCCGGCTCGTCCACGCAGACGTACCCCAGTTCCAGCCCCTTTAAAAATTCCCAGGTTTCTCCCCGGACCCAGCTCTGGTGGCGAAATTCCACCACGGCGGGCAGGCCGCCGAGGGCTTCCCTTAAGGCAGCCAGGTAATTTTTGTTTTCCGGGCGGCGGGGAAAGGAATAGGGGAACTGGAGGAGTACGGCGCCGAGCTTGCCCTTTTCCAGCAGGGGAGCCAGGGAAAAGCAAAACTTTTTCACGTCTTCGGCCACCCCCGCTCCGCGCTCGTGGGTGAAAGATTTGTACCCTTTCACGGCAAAAACAAATTCGGGCGGCGTCTTTTGGGCCAGCTGCCGGAAAACTTCCGGCCGGAGCAGGCTGTAGTAAGAAGAGTTTACCTCCACAAAGGAAAATTCGCGGGCGTAAAATTCCAGCCTTTTACCTTTGTTCAGCCCCGGCGGATAATAGTGTTCCCGCCAGTCGTCGTAACTGTAACCGGAGGTGCCGATATAAATTTCCGCCAATCCTCAACTCACCTCCAGAACCAGCCGGCTGCCGGCGCCCGCCGCCTGCGCCGGATGGACGATCAGGCGGCGGGGTAGGCGGTTCTGCAGCTCGGGCACGTGGCTGATCACGCCGATATTGAGGTGCGCCAGGCGCAGCTTTTCCAGGGTGGAAACGACCACCTCCAAAAGTTCGGGGTCCAGGGCACCGAAGCCCTCGTCGAGGAAAAAGAATTCCAGCGGATAGCGACCTTTGAGCTGGATTTGCGTGGATAAGGCCAGGGCCAGAGCCAGGGAGGCGACGAAAGTTTCCCCGCCGGAAAGGGTGCTGACCGGGCGTTTGACGCCGCCGTTGGCCTCGTCCCGGACGACAAAGCCTCCTTCGGAATCAATCTCCAGGGCGTAGCGGTGCCTGGTCAATTCGCCGAGCCGGACCGAGGCATCGCGCGCCACGCTGACCAGCTGCTCCTCGGCCAGGTAATCCACGAAAGCGTTGCCGCGCAACAGCTCCTTGAGAATTTCCAGCCTGTTTTTCAGGGCGCCGGTTTCGCCGGCTTGCCGCTTCAACTCCTTCCAGCGGGCGTTGGCCTGGGAGAGTCTTTCGGCCTCAAAGGCGGCAACGTTTTTGGCCAGCAGGGCTTCCTCCTGCTCCCGGCGGGCGGCTTCCAGTTCTTCCCGGCACTTTTGCCACTCCAGCGGGGACAAACGGCGCCCGGCCAGTTTTTCCGTCAGACTCCGGTGCAAACCCGCCAGCCTTTCCTTCTCCCGGCGGTATTCTTCCACGGTATTCTGCAGTTCCTGGATTTCGGCGCTGCTTAAGACGGCTTCCTCCGCTTCCCGGCGGGTGACGAAACGCAGTTCCTGCAGACATCCGGCCAGCTTTGCCTGCGCCCTGAGCAGTCTTTCCTGGGCCAGGTCCAGAGCCTTTTGGGCAGCCGCGAAGGCCTGCTCCAGGCCGTTTTTTTCCAGGATGAAGCGCTCCTCTTCGGCCTGTGCCTTTTGCTCTGTCTCCGCCAGCTCTTGCAGGCGCGCTTCCACTTCCGCCAGCATCCGGCCGGCCGGTTGGCCGCCGGTTATTTTTTTTAGCTCGTCCTCTTTTTGGATGAGCTGCGCGCGCAAACCGTTTAATTTTTCCCTGGTCCCGGAAATCACCGCGGCCAGTTTTCCTTCCCGGTCCATCAGGTCTTCAATCACCGGGTTCACTGCGGTCAGTTCTTTTTCCAGCTCGTCGCGTTCTTTCTCCAGGCCGGCGCGCTGCGCGTCCAGGCGCTCGATCTCCTTCTGTTCGGCGGCAATCCGGTCAACGGGGATGCTCCCCCGGGCGGCGTCCAGCTCGGCCAGGCGCTTTTGCGCCTCCGCCGCGGCTTCTTGCGCTCTGGCGGCGGCCTCCTGTACCGCTTCCCAGGCGCTTTTCCGCTTCTCTTCAGCCGCCGCCAGGGCCAGCGCCGCCCGGTTATAGTCCTCCCGGGCCGCCTGGAGGGCTTGCCGTTGCTCCTCCAGCTTTTTCTGCCAGGCCTGCCATTCGTTCTTCCGCCGTTCCAGCCGATCCTCCTCCCGGGCCAGTTCCTCCTTCAGCTGTTCCGGGGTCAGCTCCGCCCAGGCGGCGAGCAGCTCCCCGCGCGCAGCGGCCAGTTCCCTTTCCAGGGCGGCCAGCCTTTTTTGCGCCCCGGTAAGCGCAAAAAAGGCGGCGTTCACCCCGGCAGCGGCGGCCGCCTCTTCCCGCTGGATCTTCTCCATTTCCCTTTGGGCGGCCGCGGCGCCTTCCCGCGCCTGGGCCAGTTCCCGCTCAACGTCCTGCAGGTGATCCGCCTCGTCCGTAACTGCCGGCGCCGGGTGGTGGATTGAACCGCAGACCGGGCAGGGCTCCCCTTGCTTAAGCGTGCGCGCGAGCCGGTAGGCCAGGTTCCGCCGGTGCAGTTCGTTTAATTTTTCTTCCAGGGCCTCTACGCGCTGCCGGGTTTCGTCCCGCGCGCGAGCGGCTTCCGCCAGCAGCGCACCGGTCCGCCGGGCGGTTTCCTGCGCTTTGCTCAGTTCTTCTTCCCTATCTTTTAAAAAATCCCTGGCTTCCTGCACACCGGAAAGCAGGTACAGCACCGCCCCGGTTTGGGCGCGCCGCCGCTCCAGTTCCCGTCCGGAATTTTGCAGCCCCTCTTCGTCGTCCGGGCGGCTCTCCCTCGTTTCTTTTTCGGCAAGAGCGGCCTGCTCCAGTTTTGCCCGCGCTTCCTGCTCCTGTTTGAGGGCTTCGGCCAGGGCGTTTTCCGCCTCAGCGGCCGCTTTTTCCTTCTTCTGCAGACCGTCTTGCGCCCGCCTGCTTTCACTTTCGGCCCTTTGCCATTGCTGCAGGGCCAGCAGGGCTTCCGCCGCCTGCCGGCGCCGTCCGGGCTCCACCTGTATTTCGGCCAGGCGCTCCCGGCAGCTGTTGACGGCCCGCTCCAGTTCTGCCTTTTTTGCCCGCCGCTCCCCCAGGGCGCTCCCTGCTTTTTCCTTTTCCTTCTCCAGCGCTTGCAGTTCTTTGGCGTGAGCGTCCGCTTCCTTTTTCAGCGCCCCGCTTTCCTTCTCCAGGGTCAGCGCCCTGGCCAGCTGCCCTTTCTTTTCCAGCAGCGCCGGCTCTTCCTGCCGGCGCCGGACGCGGGCCTTTTCCAGTGCCGCCCGGGCCGTTTCGGCGGCCCGGGCGGCCGCGTTCAGCTGAACTTGAACTTCTTCCCACTTTCGCCGGGCGTCCGCCTGCACTTTGGCGGCCTCGTCCACTTCCCGCAAGTAAGGCACCGCCTGGGCGGCCCGGGCGGCCGCCGCCAGCTTTTCCTGCATCCTCTCAATTTCCGCCCGGCGCTCCTTTAAGACGGCGCCGGCCCGCTCCACTTCCGCCAGCTCGCTCTGCCAGGCCATAATTTGCTCCTTTTCCCGGTAATCTTTGTCGGCCAGGCGGAACCGCTCTTCGGCTTTTCCGGCGCGGCGCCCGGCCTCCGCCAGGCGCTCCTGCGCTCTGCTCAGCGCTTCGTCCGAGGCGTCACCCAGCTCGTTTAACCCGCCCTGGAGGGCCGCCAGCTCATTTTCCACCCTTTCCAGGCGGCGGTTCACTTTTTGTTTCAGCATCTCTCCGTACCCGGCCAGGCTGAAGAGGCGCTCCAGCATCTGGCGGCGCTCGGCCGGTTTAATTTTCTTCAAAAACTCATCGAACTTCCCCTGCGGCAAAACCACCGCCCGGGTGAAGTCCTCCGCGGTTAAACCGAGCAGCGCCTCAATTTCGGCGGTCACCCGGTCGCTTTTCTCGGCCCGCGGGACCTCGCCGCCGGGCCCTATTTCCAAAAGGCGCGCTCCCGCACTGGCCACGGTGTGCTCCCCGGTGCGCCGGTACACCCGCTCCACCCGGTAGCGCTTCCGCCCCTCCGGCTGGTTCAGCTCAAAGGTAAATTCCACCGCCACCCGGTCCTCGGCGTGGTTGAGGATGCCCCTGGTGCCGTGCGCAGCCCGCTCCACCTTGCCGAAGAGGGCCAGGGTAATGGCGTCCAGGATGGTCGACTTGCCGCTGCCCGTGGGCCCGCAAATGCCGAACAGACCGGCCGCACAAAGCCGCTCAAAATCCACGGTCTGCGGCTCCCGGAAGCTGTGCAGCCCCGCTATTTTCAGACTGATTGGCTTCATTTCTTGTAGGTGCCCTGCCTCTAATTCGCTTTTTAAGATTGAATATTGAAGAAATCCGGTCCTGCCGGAAAATTATTTAAGCCGAAAACTATTTCAGCCCCCTGTTTTCACCAATGAGTTCGCCTTCTTCATCGGCTTCCCCTTCTTCCTGCCCCAAAATCTCCAGGAAAAGGGCGATCATTTGCTCATCCGGCTTCACCCCGTATCTTTTTTCATAAAAACTGGCGAACAACTGGTCTACCGGCATCCCGGCGCGGGATTCCCGGGCGGCACCGCGAAGGGCCTCCGGGTAGACAGCCCGGATATCCACAAAGCGCGGGCACGCTTTGCGCAATTCCTGCACTTCCGGCAGGGAAAGGGGGGCCTCCACCCATACCTCCAGGTTAATCCACGCACGCGGGTCCCGCCCTTCCGCCAGCCAGCGGTAAACCTGGGCCGGCCCTTCGTAAGCCCGCCACTCCACCAGCGGGCGGCCACAAGACAGGTGCACTTCCCGTACTTGCGCCGGGCGGCCGGGAAGGACATCCACCAGCGTCACGGACTTGGCCTGGCCGGCCTCGGAAAAGCTGTAGGCCAGGGGCGAGCCGGAATAGCGGCAGGGAACGCGGCTGCCGTTGACCGCCTGGGGCCGGTGCAGGTGGCCCAGCGCCACGTACTGGGCGCCGGCCGGAAGATCCTCCGGCAGCACGGTGCAGGCCCCGCCCAAGGAAAAGATGGGGCGCTCCGAATCGCAGGTCCGGCCGCCCTGCACGAAAATGTGGCTGATCGCAACGTTGACCGTATCGGGCCGGAAATTTCCCGCCAGTTCGTTAAACAACCGGCGAATGCGGGCGGAATACGCCTGCTGAGCCACCGCCTCGTCGGCCAGGGACTCCTGGAAAAGCTCCCTTAGCCGGGCCTCCGACGGGTAAGGCAAGGCCAGGAGGACGGCCGTGTGGTCACAGCCGGGCACCGCCAGCTCCAGCCAGGACGGCCCCCCGGCCAGAACGCGGACGCGGTTGGAGGCAGCTGGGGCAGGATCGACAAAGCCGGGGGCAGTATTTAATGAACCGCCGTCGGAACCCGCGGGGCCGCTGGAACCGCTTCCAGAAACGGTGTCAGGACTGTGGCAGGCTTCCGGCAAAACAAAAGACGGCGCTGCTTGCGGCAGCCCCAGGAGCACAATCCCCTGCCGGCGCGCCAGGGGAGAGGCCGCCACCAGGCGCTCCGGACTGTCGTGGTTGCCGGCGATCACCACCACCGCCCGCCTGCCGCCGGCGGAGAGCTCGTCCACCGCGTCGTAAAAAAGCTGCTCCGCAGCCGCGGGCGGGTTGAAGGCGTCAAACACATCACCGGCCACCAGGACAACGTCGACCTTTTCTTCCCCGGCCAGGCGGCAAAGCTCGGCCAAAAAATCCTCCTGCTCCGCCTGGCGGCTCCTGCCTTCCAGGGTGCGCCCCAGGTGCCAGTCGGAAGTGTGTAAAAAGCGCATCGGCAATCCTCCAGGAAATACAGACAGGCCGGCGAGGGTATTTTTTTCCTCCCTTCACCGGCCGGAATAACTATTTGAAGGTCTTCTCACCTGTTTTTCGGACCTCGATTTCCAACATAATTGCCCAAATGGAAGTTTAGCCCGGAAGATAACCAGGCTAACTTTTACACCAGTCAATTTTGTCTTTTTTTACTTCCTTCTGTCCTCTTCTTTCCAACCCTGGAACCCTTGATTTAACTGGTGAGCCATCTGGGACTCGAACCCAGGACACCCGGATTAAAAGTCCGGTGCTCTACCGACTGAGCTAATGGCTCACGTTTTTTCCGGTTTTCATGCGGTATTCAGGTTTTTTGCCCTGAAAAATGCTTTTCTGGAACAGCCGGACCTGCCCCTTGATCACTTTATATAATAGTCCACTGTTCTTTTTCTGTCAAGGTTTCAGTACAATAATTTTAGTGGATCTTAACCTTCCATCGTCTAACCGATCAGCATATACAAGCTCGTCCAAAAACTTTCCAAAATTAACGCCAGCCCAGACCGCAGGCAATTATTTAAAACCCGCGGCCCTGCCGACGGCGCGCTATCATTTCGACTAATAAATCACCTAACTCAAGCCCAGACTAAAGTCTACATCGGAAACACCGGACTAATTAAATTTTACCTCCCCAGGTTGGCCGAAGGCTGACTGGTAGTATTTTATGAAGGGGTGGGGCACCGAACGGATTGTCTTGCACAGCGTCATTGGCGATATACCCCCGAAACATATACAATGATTCACGACAAAACCCGATTTGCACCCCCTAAAGGAAAGCCCTGTAATGTTAAGCTTGGATCCGGTAAGTAACAACCAATAACCCTTCAGAATCAAGGCCTCAGGCTATTTTTTAGATGCAAAAATTTGGTAAAAAATCATCATGTCAACCCCTTGACAACATAACTCATCTTTAATTTTTGATGAATTTCCTCGTGAGTAGCTCCATCTATCAAACCCAGACATTGGTGTTCGGTTAAGCCCCGGATATTCCATTAACAACCAGACATGGGGCTTTACCCCTGGAAAATGAGTGACGAAAATTGTTCTTTGAAAAGAAGGAATATGCCCTTC
>DAISHP010000034.1:0-10168 GCA_036822475.1 Bacillota bacterium | reverse complement strand
TTCCGAAAGGCCAATTTCGGGCCTTTTTAGGGCTATTTTGCCGAAAGATGGGCTAGGTTATGATCACCATATTTTGTTGGCGTCAATAATCTGTAGGTCCGAAGCAGTGGAAGGGAAGACATCGTTCACCCTCAAAACGTGATATCCTGCTTTCCGGAGCGAATTACAGGTAAGAGGGGAGATGTGGATATCTGCAAAATATTTCAGTTTACTCAATGGCCGATAGCCTCCAGAGGAAAGGGCCTTGCCTGTTCAGCAGTAAGCCAAGCGGCATAGGCAAAGCTCTGGCGAATATCTTCTTCTTCTAGCTCTGGATATGCCTTCAGAATGGTAGGGATGCTCATGCCGGAAGCCAAAAGTTTTAAAATGAAAGACACCGTAATGCGCATGCCGCGAATGGTAGGTTGCCCCATGCATACTTGCGGATCTACAGTAATCCTGTCCAGTTTCATCGGAGGCCTCCTTGTGCTTGCATATATTAAAAGTATAATATTTTTTGAAAACTAAAGCAAGTGCCGGCGAAAGCTTTCATTATTTTTTACTTGGTATTAAAGATGATGCAAAGCAGGCAAATGAGGAGAAAGCAATTTTATTAACGGTGTACGTGCCAAATCGTGAACACTGGGAAGACGATTGGAAAACAAGAAGGAGGAAACGTAAATGAGACGGCATGAGTACGGCGATTGCTCCTTTTGCGGCGGGAAAGTTGTTGAGAAAAGGGTTTCTGTTGATTACCGCCTGGGAAAAGAGTTAATCATTTTTGAGCAAGTTCCCGCGGGAGTATGCCAGCAATGCGGGGAGAAGTATTATACTGCTAACGTGGCTAAAGAGTTAGAGCGAATGGCATTGGATAAGTCGTCAAATGTTAGAATCTAAAAAATGGCCGCCTGTGTTTCGGAACTTTTGCCAGACCCAGGCAAAAGGCGGGGTTTTTTTGAAGCGCAAAAGGGTTCATGCGGAGCGCAGGAAAGAGATCGAAAAGGAACTGGAGAGGATAAAGGCTGCCCTTCCCAGGCTGAACGTCGAAAAGGCAGTGTTGTTCGGGTCTTCCGCCAGGGAGGAAACGGGGGCCGGCAGTGACATAGACCTGCTTATCGTAATGGATACAGAACTGCCTTTTTTAGAAAGGCTGACCGCTCTTTATAAAAGCTTGAACCCGCAAGTCGCCCTGGATCTATTGGTTTACACCCCGGAAGAAATGGAAAGGTTGACCGAGAGACCATTCTTTCGGGAAATTTTAAGGGAAGGGGTGGTTTTGTATGCGAAGGAGTCCTGAGGAGGAGGCCGACCGCTGGCTGCGGCAGGCGGAAGACGACCTGAAATGGGCGCGTCACCTGCTCAAAGAAGGAGCCTACCACCTGACCTGCTTTTTGTCCCAGCAGGGGGCGGAAAAAGCGTTAAAGGCCTTTCTTTTTTTCTGTGGGGAAGAGCAGGTGAGGGGGCACTCGGTACTGGAACTGTGCAAGAGAGTCGTCGTCCACGCCCCTGACCTGTCGGCAAGGTGTCAGGAATGGAAGGCGCTGGACCTGTATTATATCCCCACCCGCTACCCCAATGGTATTCCCGCGGGAATCCCGGCCGAAGCATTTCCGCCCGGCAAGGCAAAGGAGGCGCTGAAGCTTGCAGAGGAGGCCCTCGTCACTCTCCGGAAGCTGATGGAAGATTAGACGGAATCCTCGTGCCGGAGCAGGCAGCGGGGGCGGGAGCAGCAGCGCCAGCAGTGCGGCGGGCAGTCCGGGTGGCGGCCAGGCGCGGTAGAGTTAATTTTGCTTAAAACAGAGAATAATTCTACGGATGGTGCGCAGGTTCGATTTCTGCCGGGCGCACCGTTTATTTCTCGGGAAGCTTTGATATTCAAGGGTTTCCGGGACTCCTAAAACTGAAGAGAGGGGCCGGGTAGGGTTCCGTAAGGAACCCTTAATTTTTCTAGTTTTCCGGGTCTATGCAGACCAAGGCGCAGACCACCTTGAGGGCGTGAAAAAAGTATATCCTGGAAAATAGAGAATCCTGTCAAGTATCCACCAAAAAGGTGTCCGGTTCACGTTGTTCCAGGTTTCCTGTCTTACCTGCAGATAATCATTGCCAGAGTCTCATTTTTCTGAGTTTAATAGTAGCTGCGTCGCGTACCTTCTTTTGTACTAAGCCATAGTTTCATTCAAAATCCTTGATTTTTTCTGCGGAGCATCCCAGGGCAACCGCTCGAGCTTAAAAGAAGAGAGAATAAACTCGGCAACACGGTCGAGAACGATCACCGGCATGGCACCTATGGCCGGGTGAACACCGGGATAGAGCTTTTTTAAGACGGCCATGGGTGTTTTGCCGTTCATTCCCTTTCCGAAGTGCGGGCGGCGGTATTCGGGTTTTGGTTCGTCCAAATCCATAATACTCCGGGGAGGCCTACCCTTTTCAATATCTTTTTCAAACGACTAAAGTGCTGTGAACGAAACCGTGGCTCATCTACATCGCGTACCTTCTTTCCTATTGCTTACTGTAGGAATTCATGCTAGACTATATTAAGAAAACTACCATGGGAGCGATGCATGTGGAGTTCGTATCTCCAACTCCTAAAGGTCAGGTGACAATTCCCAAACCCATCCGCGATGCCCTGGGCCTCACGCCCAAGACCAGACTGCGGGTGTATGCGGACCGCGGCAAAGTAGTTTTAGAACCTGTGTCTCCCCTGGATAGCCTTCTGGAGGAGTTGGAAGCCGAAGCCCGCCAGAAAGAATATACCAGAGAAGATCTTGAGCGGGAAGTTGAGGCCGTGCGGGAACAACTGGTCAAGAAACTTTATCCAGCGGGAGATTGAGTTGTGCGAGTAATGCTTGATACCAACGTGCTCATCTCCGGCATGGTTTTTTCTGGGCCGGAGCGGCGCTTGCTGGAAGTCATCAGAGAAGATCATGTTCTCGTGGTTGACGATTTCCTCCTGGCGGAAGCCCAGGAAGTGCTGGCTCGCAAGTTCCCAGGTAAAGAACAGCTTTTTAACATTTTGTTGCGATCCTTCAAGGTTGAAAAACATCCGATGCCCCCGGAGGAGAAAATTCGGGAGGCGGCAAAGCACCTTCGCGACCCGAAAGACGCTGCCGTCCTGGCCTCGGTACTGCTTGCAAATCCGGACATTTTCGTGAGCGGGGACAAGGACCTGCATATGCCGGACGTGCGGATCTTAGCCCGTGTATATACAACAAGACAGGCATTAATGTTGCTGGAAAAGGAATGAAGCTGCTCACGCATTGCTTCTTGCCGGATATGGAAGGTGTAAGGGCCATAAAGGTAGAATGGGTCAACAGATAAAAAACCAGCCTGGATTTACGCCGGCTGGTTAAAGTTTTGAATAAACTCAACCACAATTCGGCGAAGTCTTCATGTTAAAGGCGATGCGGTTCAGAGAACAGCGTCCGGCGAGTGGGTGAACTTTACTTCTGTCGCTTCAGCGGATAATGCGGTGGTTGCTACCCCTGCCCCCGGTGAGCAAAAAACTAAAGTGGTTTTCACAATCAATGACACCAAGTATACCGTGAACGGCGTTGAGCAGACAATGGACGTTGCCCCATATATCAAAGACGACCGGACCTACGTCCCCGTGCGGTACGCGGCACAGGCCGTTGGCGTGACTCCGGAGAACATCCTGTATGCTGACGGCAAAGTCACCCTGATCAAGGGCGACAAGGTTGTCCAGCTTACCATCGGCAGCAATGTTATGCTGATTAACGGTACCCCCATCACCATGGATGTGGTTCCCGAGATCGTTGATCCTGGCCGCACCATGC
Source organism: Bacillota bacterium (assembly GCA_036822475.1). Lineage (GTDB taxonomy): Bacteria > Bacillota > Desulfotomaculia > Desulfotomaculales > Nap2-2B > JAIMBK01. Next base: position 6,395 of record DAISHP010000034.1, on the reverse strand, counting down.
TGCCGTTCCGCTGGTTAGCGCAGGCCCTGGGCGCGAAGGTAGACTGGAATCCCGACACACAGACCGTCACCATGGAGCTCTAACCTTCAGCAGCTCAAAAGAACACAAAAATTCCGGGTCTCTCCCTAGGGGCCCGGAATTTTTGTGTGCAATTGCCCTCACGATCTGAAATCAGACACCTGGTGTTGGATAATTCAAAAGAAATCTCAAACACTCTGTTCCACGGCAGTTTAACCTCCGTTACGGTGGCGGGGAAGCTGCCGTGTTCCTGCAAGAAGGTGTTTAATTTTTTCTGGACGAGTTCCTCGACTGCTTCCTTTTGTTCCCCCCGCAAATTGTAAGGGTCCAGGCCGAGTTTTAGCACCGTTTGCTTGATTTCCTGCCTTACGTTGGCCTGGTAGGCCCAGTCGTCAATCAGGCGGATGAGCAGGCACCTTTGTTTATCCCCGGGCAGCATGGCTTCGGCGATGGCCGTGCCCAGGGCGTTGGCGGCGGTGTTCCACCCGGCGTAGCTCTCCAACTGGAAGTAGAGGTTTTTCTCCAGGAGCAGCCGAATTAATTTGTTGTCGGCGCCGTTGGCGAAGGCGACATCGGCGACGGCCACGGTTTTGCCTTGCCGGAGGTAAGCTTCGGCTCTCTGGATAAAGGAGGCCAGGTGGGATTCCGGCCGGAAGGGTTCGTTTTCCCTGCTGGCGGCTTCGCTGCTTTCTCCCGCCGCATTGTTCACCATCAGCACGATTTGCGCGTCCCCGGCCCGGGCCGCTTCTTCGCTCCCCGCCGCCGCCAGGTGTTCCCGGACGGTTTGCGCCAAAGGCGTGTCTTCGTAAGCAGGGATCCGGTTTACGGCCTGCGGGTCGGCGTAATCCACAAAAACTTTGGGCTTTTGCCCCCGCAGCTCGTTGACCATCCGGGCAAGCAGGAGCAGGCCGGTTTCGTCGGCGCCGGTAAGGCTGGTGAATTTTGTGCCGGGAAGCTGCTGCAGTTCCTGGTATTCCAGGCGCGGGTAGCCGTACTCCGAGGTGTCGTCCCGGCAGAGGACCCAGTAGGTAAAGGGATTATCCGCGATTATCTCTTTGGTGACGGAGAGGTTCTTTTGGCGCCGGGAAAGGTAGTCCTCCAGGTAAGAAGCGGGGATGGACCGGGCTAATTGTTCCCGTTCCATTGCTTCCGCGCCGGTGAGCAGGCCCAGTTTTCTTTTGTGTTCCAGGACGGATAGCCTGTAGATGCGGGCGCCGTATTCTTCGTAGTAGGAGGGTTCTTCCCTGCTTCCGCCCTGTTTCGGCAGGCGCATCAGGGAAGTGTAGGCGTAAACCTTTTTCTCCGGGTTGGCTTTGGGGAGGCGGCGAAGCCGGGCGAGCCGCTCCTGTAACTCCCCGGAAGAGAGGTGGTGGTTGCGGGAGGCCAGCAGGCTGCCGTAGATGAACGTGTCGGTACTTAAAATTACTCCGTCTACCGGCGGTATTTTTTCTTCGATAAACCGGGCTAAATCCTCGTATCTTTGGGAATCATCGCTTTGGCCGCGGCCAAGGACTTCCGCCGGGGGCAAGATGAGGTTGACGTTTTGCCGGCGGCTAACGATCAGAGGGTAATGATAAGTGATGGGCCGCGTGTCGGACGGGATAAATAGGATGTTGATCGTCCGTTCTTGGGGCGGGCTGCCTTTTGCCGGTGCGGACGGCCCTGTGCAGCCGGCGGCGGCGACAAGCAAAAGCAGACAGCCGAAAAGAATTTTGGTCAATCCCGGTAAGCTTAAATGCCTTATTTGGGCATTGCTTCGGACTATATTAGTTGACTTCATTGCGGTATTTCGGAAATTGGAAGTAGCCGCACCCTCAATGGCCGATAGCCTCCAGGGGAAGGGGCCTTGCCTGTTCAGCAGTAAGCCAGGCGGCATAGGCAAAAGCTCTGGCGAATATCTTCTTCTAACTCTGGATATGCCTTTGCTAAAGTATAATATTTTTTGAAAACTAAAGCAAGTGCCGGAAGGAACCGCAAGGGAAAAAATTCCTGGCCTCCCTTTAAGGTGGGCCCGGAATTTTTTGCGCTTTACAGCACGCAACTATTGTTTCTTTCTCCAGAAAATGTTAGAATCTAAAAAATGGCCGCCTGTGTTTCGGAACTTTTGCCAGACCCAGGCAAAAGGCGGGGTTTTTTTGAAGCGCAAAAGGGTTCATGCGGAGCGCAGGAAAGAGATCGAAAAGGAACTGGAGAGGATAAAGGCTGCCCTTCCCAGGCTGAACGTCGAAAAGGCAGTGTTGTTCGGGTCTTCCGCCAGGGAGGAAACGGGGGCCGGCAGTGACATAGACCTGCTTATCGTAATGGATACAGAACTGCCTTTTTTAGAAAGGCTGACCGCTCTTTATAAAAGCTTGAACCCGCAAGTCGCCCTGGATCTATTGGTTTACACCCCGGAAGAAATGGAAAGGTTGACCGAGAGACCATTCTTTCGGGAAATTTTAAGGGAAGGGGTGGTTTTGTATGCGAAGGAGTCCTGAGGAGGAGGCCGACCGCTGGCTGCGGCAGGCGGAAGACGACCTGAAATGGGCGCGTCACCTGCTCAAAGAAGGAGCCTACCACCTGACCTGCTTTTTGTCCCAGCAGGGGGCGGAAAAAGCGTTAAAGGCCTTTCTTTTTTTCTGTGGGGAAGAGCAGGTGAGGGGGCACTCGGTACTGGAACTGTGCAAGAGAGTCGTCGTCCACGCCCCTGACCTGTCGGCAAGGTGTCAGGAATGGAAGGCGCTGGACCTGTATTATATCCCCACCCGCTACCCCAATGGTATTCCCGCGGGAATCCCGGCCGAAGCATTTCCGCCCGGCAAGGCAAAGGAGGCGCTGAAGCTTGCAGAGGAGGCCCTCGTCACTCTCCGGAAGCTGATGGAAGATTAGACGGAATCCTCGTGCCGGAGCAGGCAGCGGGGGCGGGAGCAGCAGCGCCAGCAGTGCGGCGGGCAGTCCGGGTGGCGGCCAGGCGCGGTAGAGTTAATTTTGCTTAAAACAGAGAATAATTCTACGGATGGTGCGCAGGTTCGATTTCTGCCGGGCGCACCGTTTATTTCTCGGGAAGCTTTGATATTCAAGGGTTTCCGGGAAAGTATAATATTGACAATTTAAGATTATTGTGTAATAATGAATGTGTAAGTCGTCTACTAGGAGGCCTGGTGCTTGTGCGCCGGATGCAAGTCGTGGTTGAAGAATGGCAGTACGAGTTTCTCAGAAAGATGGCCGAGAACCAGGGGAAATCGATATCTGCTGTGTTACGCCAGATAATCTCCGGGCAGATGGACAAAAATTTTGCGCAGGTGAAGGACCCTCTCCTGGAAGCGGCCGGAATTGCTCAGGCTCCGCCGGAGAATGATTTTTCCAGCGAAACGATTGACCGCCGTTTGTATAAGGTGTGAGTGCAATGCGGCAGATTTTCGTGGACACCAGTTTCTGGTATGCGCATGCCTTTGCCGGCGATCTCCACCACAAAGAAGCGGTTGATTTTCTCCGCCGGGTTCCTGCCCCGCTGCTTACGTCCAATTATATTTTCGACGAATTGGTGACTATTCTTCGTTACGATTTCGGACACCGGGTGGCGATCGAATACGGAAAACGCCTGAAGGAGAGTAAAATTTGCACGTTGGTGCGTTTGTTGCCGGCCGATGAAGAAAAAGCGTGGGAGCTTTTCTGTAAATACGGCGACCAGGATTTCAGCTTTACCGATTGTACGAGCTTTGCTTTTATGCAGCGCCTGGAAATCAAAGAAGTAGCTGCTTTTGATGCTCATTTTGAGATTGCCGGTTTTGTTCGCCTGCCATTTGTGCCTTTAAAGAAAAAGTAGTTGGCCCACCGCCGCGGGCCCCGGGCATAGCATATACCGCTTCTTTCTCTCCTTTGCTTTTGGCATTTTCAATCCTTATGTTATCCCAAAGCCGTCCTGAAATCAATCTTTTTTCTTTCCCGCCGCGCTGCGCCAAGGTTGACACTGCCTGGGCCGTTTGTTAGAATAGGCATGGGTTTCACCATTTTTTGCATTTTTTTGGGGAGGTGGTTTTTTTATGGCCAGGCAGTTGTTTACTTCGGAATCGGTGACGGAGGGGCACCCCGATAAAGTGGCCGACCAGATTTCCGACGCCATATTGGATGAAATCATTGCTCGCGACCCATACGCCCGGGTGGCCTGCGAGACGCTGGTGACCACCGGGCTGGTCATGGTGGCGGGGGAGATTACTACTTCCTGCTACGTGGATATTCCCCGGGTGGTGCGGGAAACCGTCCGGGAAATCGGATACACCAGGGCGAAGTACGGTTTTGACTGCGATACCTGTTCGGTGATCACGTCCATCGACGAACAGTCGCCGGACATTGCCATGGGTGTGGATAAGTCTCTGGAAGTCCGCTCCGGGGAGGCTGCCGACGCGAAAGAAGAGGCCGTGGGGGCGGGCGACCAGGGGATGATGTTCGGTTACGCCACCAACGAGACGAAGGAAATGATGCCCCTGCCCATTTTGCTGGCCCACAAGCTGGCCCGGCGGCTGGCGGCGGTGCGGAAAAACCGGGAACTGCCTTACCTGCGGCCGGACGGGAAGGTGCAGGTAACGGTGGAGTACGAAAACGGCCGCCCCGTGCGCCTGGATACCGTGATTGTTTCCGCCCAGCACAGCCCGCGGGTGGAGCTGAACGTGATCCGCGAGGACATTATCGAGAAGGTGATCAAGTTTGTCCTTCCGCCCGAACTCCTTGATTCCACGACCCGCTATTTGATTAACCCCACGGGCCGCTTCGTGGTGGGCGGGCCGCAGGGGGACACCGGCATGACGGGGCGGAAAATCATCGTGGACACATACGGGGGCATGGCCCGGCACGGCGGGGGGTGTTTTTCCGGGAAGGACCCTACCAAGGTGGACCGCTCGGCCAGCTACGCCGCCCGGTATGTGGCGAAAAACATCGTGGCCGCCGGGCTGGCGGACCGCTGCGAGCTGCAGGTGGCCTACGCCATCGGGGTGGCCCGGCCGGTTTCCGTGATGGTGGATACTTTCGGCACCGGCAAGGTTCCGGACGATCAGCTGGTCAGGCTGGTGCGGGAGCACTTTGACCTGCGCCCGGGGGCGATCATCAAATATCTCGACCTGCGCCGGCCCATTTACCGCCGGACGGCCGTTTACGGCCATTTCGGGCGTCTGGACATCGACCTGCCCTGGGAACGCACGGACAAGGCGGAAGTGCTGCGCAAGGCGGCGGGGCTGTAAAAAACAGGGGTTAGGGGTTAGGAATTAGGGATTAGGGATAGGTACAAAGGTACAGAGGCACAAAGGTAAAAAGGCACAGGGAGAAAGGGATAAAGGAATAAGTAGTTGAGGCACATAGGTACGTGGGCACAAAGGCCCGGAGGCGCAAAGGTAAATCCCAACCCCCGGTTTACCCTGATTCCTAATCCCTGATTCCTGCTTTAGATCCAGTAAGAGTGTTACCCCTAACCCCTGTATTTTTACCTTTCACCCTCCCTTTTCTTGCTGCATATCGTGCATTAAGAAAAGGTGCAAAGAGGGTGAAGGGTGATGCTTTGGGAGATTTTGCTCGCGCTGGCCGGCGGCTGGCTCGTTTTTACGCTCGGGAGGGTTTTTCACCTGTTTTGGGCCGGGCAGGCGGGGCCGGCGCCGGGCGGGGAGAAGCTATGTAAACTGTTCGTCCTCATGGGCGGCCAGGAAGACGCCGCAGAAGGATTTTTGCGGAAGCTGATCGCCTGGCGGAACAGGCTTTGGCCGCGGCTGGAAGTGGCGGTGGTGGATTGCGGGGCGGGCGACGACACGGGGAAAATTATCCGCCTGCTGGCCGGGGAGCTTGCTTACCCGGTGCTGGAGGGCGGCTTTTGCGGGCGGCCCGGGGAGCAGGCGGCCGGCGTTGCTGTCGCCGGGCGCGGCGGGGAACCGTTTCTCTGTTACGATGCCCGCCGGCACAAAGGGAAAGATCTGATCAGGGCGCCGCTGTTCGGTTTCTTGAAAGAGGAGATCGCGGCGGACTAAAATTTTGTTTGTTTTCAATAAAGAGGTGGCTCGAGGGGGATGGCCGGCCGCGCAGGGCACATCTTCTACACCTGGCTGATCATTTTACTTGGTTTCGGAATTTTGGCCCGGCTTTTCGGCACGTTGAACCTGGATCTGGGCAGGGAATTTTTGATTATGATCGCCCTGGGGATGCTGGCGGAGTGGCTGGGAGTCTCCTTTCCCCAGGGGCGCCTGACCGGCGGCTTTGCGGTGGTGCTTTCCTCCTATTTGATTTACGGTCCGGCGGCGGCGGCCTGGATCAGCGCGCTGGCCGCCTTATTCGGCCAGGGGATCGCAAACCGCGGCAACCCTTTGCGGACCACCCTGTTTAACGCCGCGCAGAGTGTACCGGCAGTCTACGGTGCGTAT
>DAISHP010000033.1:0-10299 GCA_036822475.1 Bacillota bacterium | reverse complement strand
ATGCCTTAATAATGACCTTTTCTCTCTGCGCTACCGGTGGTGAGTTTCGCCGCCTGGCAGGAAGGGTTGGAAACAGGCGGGATAGCCGCTACGGGTGATGCTGACCGGTTTTCAACAGTTGCGAAGTGACTGGCGTGAGTTGTGCGCACCTTCCCGGGCGGCGGCCAGGTTGGCGGCCGGTGGAAGAATCAGGCAGAGGATGTTTAAAAGTGGTTAAGAAAATAAGCGCATTTTATAAGACGGGCATCTTTTTTCTGGCCATCGTTTTTTCCCTGGGCTGCGTGGGGATAACCGCTGCCTCCTGGAGCAGCGATCTGCGTATCAAGGGTCTGGTAGCCACGGGGAACATCGACCCGGTTTACACAGAGGCAACGGTAGCCGAGTATTGCGGCGACGGAATGGCCGACGTAAGTATTCATTCCGGCGGGAAAGGCATTTTGATCACCATGACGGAAGTTTACCCCGGCACTTATGCCCGGATTGATTACACGGTGACCAATCTGGGGAGCATCCCTGTACTGGTTGCGGATGATGAGTTAAACATTGCGCCCGGAAAGAAAAACGAAAAGAAGAGAAAGAAGTGGGAAAACGTGGAGGCAGTTTACACTTTTCCGCAAGAAGCAATTGGCGGCAACGGCGGAAAAGGGAAAGGGAGCATTGAGATTTTTGTCAATAACGAAGGAAGAGGGTTTACGGAAGACGGGGCTGTCGCTGAAGCGGGAGATGAGACGTTCAAAAAGCCGGTTTTTAAGTTTGACCTGACCCTGGTTTTTACCCAGTGGAACGCTGCAGCGAAAAACAACTGAGCGCAGGTGCCGGTTTATTATTATGTGAAGTGTTGGCGGTTAATTGAATGTCCGATCGGTGAGCAGCAGCCGGCGGCTGTCTTCATAAAACATCACGGAATTAGCAAAGTTTTGAGTAAAGGGGGGTGTTCAGGGAGGAAAAGAGAAGTTTTTTTATGTTGGACGGCGGTAGTTGTTGTTGGAAGCAGTAGAAAACAAAACTAGATTTTAAAAGGGAGGAATTTATTGATGAGGAAAAGCTGGATGATCAGCCTGGTGCTGGTGCTGGCCCTGGCCGTGGCGGGCTTCTCCTTCGCCGCCTGGACAGAAGCGATCAACATTAACGGTACGGTAAACACCGGTGACATCGACCCGATTTTTACGGCAGCATTTACCAATGACGATGGAGTAGTGAATGATGAACAATTAGACCCCGGTGATGATGGCACAGATCCCGGCCAGGATAAAAACGTTGCCTCCAAGACGGCAGCAATCTCCGGGGACCAGAAAACCGTCACCTGCACAATTAATAACGGTTATCCCGGGTACCATGCAGACACCTTTGTGACCATCAAAAACGACGGGAGCGTGCCCGTCACCATTACGGGCGCCGTTGTTGATGCCCCGGCTGAAGTCACGGTAACAACTGATGGCATTGAAGGCCAGACCCTGGATGCCGGAGCTTCCATTACCGGCGTAGTTCACCAGACAGTTAATGATAACGCTGCAGAAACTGACACCTATAACTACACCGTAACCATCACCGCCGCGCAGTGGAATACTGCGCAGACCCCCCAGTAGGCAGCGTAAACCATTCCTTTGGTGAAGAATAGCCTGTTTTAAACTGGGCTGCAGGGAGGGAAGAAAGGTTTGCTTTCTCCCTCCTGCAGGCAGACAGCCTCCTAAAAAAGGGGGGTAATTAATGAAAAAGCTCAGATTCATAAGCGCGTTTTTGTTTGCCGCTCTGCTGATGGCCGGATTAAGCTTTGCCGCCTGGTCGGAGGGCATCGCTGTGAACGGCACGGTCAACACCGGCGAGGTTGACTGGTGTTTTAACGTTGTCCAGACAATGCTGGATATCGGCCTCGACTGGACCTGCGACGAAAATTTTGAAAACGCGTACCAGCTGGACAAAGACGTTGGTTCAACGAGGATAGACCTGAGAGACACGGACGGTGACGGGGATCAAGACACGGCGGAAGTTACCGTGAACAAAGCCTACCCCGGTTACTACAATTACATTTCCTTCAAAGTGAAGAATAACGGGACCATCCCTATCAAGGTGCAGGATCTGCTCGTTACCAACCCGCATCCGGAGGCGATCAAACTCGCCTGGCCGGAGGACAGCGGAGCGACATTAATGCCTGGCAAATTCCGTTATCTAACCATAGAATTCCTGGTGCTGGCGGGTGCGCAGGAAAGTAGGAGCTATACGTTTACCATTGAGGCGCCGGCCGTTCAGTGGAACATGTATGATTAAGGCTTTAACCGGCCGGAAGGGTTCTCTCGACCGGCCGGTTATATTTTGTAAAAAGGCAGGAAGGTGAATTTAAAAGTGCGCGCAGGCAAGAAAAAGTTATTTTTTGTTTTTCTGGCGCTGGTATTTTCCCTGGCCTGCCTGGGGCAGGCCGGCGCCTTCTGGAAAGAGGGCCTTGCCATTGAAGGGGTGGGCTTTGCCAAAAAGGTAAAGCCACGCCCCGGCCCCGCGGTCCAGGCAACGAACGAGAACGGGAATGTTCAGGCGGCAGCGCCGCCGATAATCCCCGAAAACACCGGCTCTGCTCAGGAAACCGGGCCCGTTCTGAAAAACCAGAATCGGCACCCCATTCCTGTTCTGAATGAAATCCAGGGTACTGCTCCCGGCGGAGATGCTTCCGTTCTCCCGGAGGCCCCGGCTGCCGAAGGAAAAGCCCCTTGAATTTCTGGGCGTCCGGCTGCTAAAATATAGTCCAGAACCGGATCGCCCGCGGCGTCCGTTCTGATTGCCTTTGTGGCGAAGGCAACGGCCAAAGCAGAAGAAATTCCCTTTATGCTTCGGTGCGGAGCCAACCGGAACAGCCTTGAGGAATGCCGGGAAGTGCTTCCAGAACCCCTTGCGGAACGGTTTACACTGATGCAGGCGGGCATTTCGCCCGGTCCGGCGGGAGAGCGCTAAAAAGTGGTGTCCGAAGCCAAAAGAAAATCTGACTGGTTAATCGTTTTGGGCTGCGTAATAGCAGTTTATTTACTTTTAAATTTTGTTTTTCCTGTCCTTCCGCAAAGCTTTATAAATACCTATCTGGTTCGGCCGGCCCTGTGGGGAGCACTGGCCTTTGTTGTTTGTCAAATGCCCGGATATAAAGCTTTCGGCAAGCTAAGGCTTCGCCGCCTGCTTACGGGAGCCGGGCTGACGGTGGCTGTTTTCCAGGTGGCAATAACGGTTCTGGCAGGAATCGTCGAAGGCTTCGGAAAAAGCCCCTACTCCTTTACATTGCCCGGGATTGCGCTCAATGTCGTTTACGTAACTGCCGCTCTTTTGGGCATGGAGATCAGTCGCGCCTGGCTGGTCAACCGTTTTTCCTTCCGCCGGGCCGTTTTTGCCATTACCGGGGTTACTTTTCTCTATGTCCTTTTTTCTTTCCCTTTTTCAAAACTAACCAGCCTGCACACGGGCCAGGAAATAACCAGATTCATTGGAGTAACTTTTTTGCCCTCTCTGGCGGAGAACGCGCTGGCCTGTTTTTTAGCTTTTTTAGGGGGACCGTTGCCGGCCCTCGCCTACCGTGGCGTGCTTCAGGCTTTCCAGTGGTTCTGCCCGGTGTTGCCGGATCTTTACTGGACCTCCCAGGCCTTTTTGGGTGCCGTTACCCCCGCGGCGGGTTTTTTGATGGTGCACCGGCTCTATACGGGTGAAGTCCGCCAGCTGAAAATTCGCGGCCGGAAAAAGGATAACCCCGTCGGGTGGATGGCAGTGAGCATATTTTCGGTTCTGCTCATCTGGTTTTCCCTGGGACTGTTCAGTTACTACCCAAGCGTAATTGTTTCCGGCAGCATGAAGCCGTCCATAGAGGTGGGAGATATACTTATTTTGAAAAAAACCAGGCCGGAGGAAATAAAAACCGGCGATGTGATCCAGTTTTGGCGGAGTGAAAGAATAACAGTAACCCACCGGGTATTGGAAGTTGTAAAGGAAAGTAAGACCCCTTATTTTGTCACCAGGGGGGATGCCAATAACACAATCGATGATCCCGTACCTTTTCCTGCTGTTAGGGGCAAGGTAGTAGCAAAAATACCCAAAATTGGCTGGGCATCCCTGGCTTTAAAAGCAGCAATCAGCGGCATAAGCCGGTAAAACAATAATAAAACGAGGTTAACCAGGAATGATCAAGAAACAAATCGAGAAAAAGATCAGGCTTACCATCCTGACGGTATTGATCGTTATCCTTATTTTTGCTGCGTACAACACTTTTTTAGTATATCAAAAACCAGTGACGCAGGAAAAACAGGTGCCATTTTATAATTATACCCAGCTGGGAAAAACAGGTTACCGGGTGCTTTTAAAACCAAACAACCTTTACCCCGGGCCGGTACTTGAAGCGGGAGGAATTTATCTCGCTAACTTCATCGATAAAATAGAGGCTGTTTTTACCTATCAGTTCAATGGTGATCAAGATGCCAGGATTTACGGGGCATACAGTGTTAGCGCCACGCTGGAGGCTTACGATACAAGCAAACAAAAATCAATTAAAATATGGGAGAAAACCTTCCCCTTGCTGGAACAAAAGAGGTTTGAATTTCAGGGCCGGAGTGCTTCATTTACAGAGAGTGTTTTTCTGGATTTTCCTTACTATAGTCAGTTTCTGGAAGCAGTAAATAAAGCTTCCGGGATTACCGCTGGAGAGGCAAAACTGGTTGTAAAATGCGAAATATTTACTAAAGCGCAAACATCAAAAGGGACTGCCGAAGACAGCCTCATTCCCTCCCTCACAGTACCGGTTGGTTCACGGGCGTTTGAAATTCAACCGGTTCCTGTTAAAGAAAAACGCGGTATGCTTGGTGAAACAAAAACCTTTGCCGACCTGAAGACCATCAGGGAAAGACAGGTATTTTCAGCCGTTAGTATCGTGCTTTTTATAATTGTGCTGATCTTTGGGCTGGCCACTACCAGCAAGCCGGTCGTAGTAGACCTGGAAAAGAAGATGCTGGCGACCATCTGGAGAAAACATGGGGAGCGTATAGTTAAGGCTGTTGAAAAAACGGTTCCTGAAACTGAAAAAACAGTTCACCTGAACTCATTGGATGATCTGATCAAAGTGGCCGACGAACTGAGCAGGCCGATCTTTTACGAACCACGCAGCGGGACTGGCATGCATTTGTTTTACATCTTCGACGGGTACTTTCGTTATGAATGTACGCTTAGCGTGGACGTTTTTTATCAGAAGCTGCGTGACCTGCGAAATTCGAGTTCCAGGCCGGCAAGAAATAGCTCCTGAAGAACATGAATGGGAAATCAGTCCTGTATTCTTGCTTTCATCACGGGTCTTAAAACAACAATATTACCGCTTCCATCTACCAGGTGCCAGCCGTGTTCATCCTCATCAACTGGCTCTGGAAACTTATTAACAGTGTGCCATCACCTGTAAACAATAGCAATGCCGGGCGGTTGACGGGGTCCGGCGGGGTCCGGTGGGTTGACGAAATCCCCCCGTGCGGATAACTTGACAAAAGAGCAACAGCGGACTATTATTAAAGAGGGAATGAGAGTGATCCGGTGTTCCAGAAAGGTACTTTTTTAAAATAAGCAAGGAAAAACGCTGGGGCGTAGCCAAGCGGTAAGGCAGCGGACTTTGGATCCGCCATTTCGTTGGTTCGAATCCAGCCGCCCCAGCCACTTTTATTTTTGGCTGAAATCAACAAAAACAAGCAAAGTCAGGCGGGCCCAAGAAAGCACGGGAAGGAAGGCTTCCCAGACTGTTCTCAACGCCCTTTTTTTATCGGCCGATTACGCCTTCCAGACACGGTATATTAAGGGGCATCTTTTGTGCCGCATACTCTCTAAAGAGGGGACCGCTTCATGATTCCAAAATCCCTGTTAGAGCTGTTGTTTGAAGCCGCCAGCATGCAGCGCTGGAACGACCACATCCGGCCCCATAAAGGTTTTACGGAGCTCGACAAGCAGTCGCATAAGATGGTTTTCGCCTACGTCCTGGCGAAAACGGAGGAAACCGACAAAGGGAAAGAAATTGACTGGCGGGGCTTAATTGAAGGCGGTATTTTCGAGTTTCTGCACCGGATCAAACTGACCGATTTAAAGCCCACCATCTTTCACGAACTGATGAAATACAAAAGCAGGGAGCTGAACGAATGGGTCCTGGAGGAGCTCCGGGAAAGCGTGCAGGAAATCGGCGATAACTTTTTAGACAAGTTTAAATGTTATTTATTTGAGCCCGGGTACTGCGCCGGGGAAAAAAGGATCTTAAAGGCGGCCCACTATCTGGCGACCAACTGGGAGTTCGAGATTATTTACCGGCTAAACTCCACCCTGTACGGGCTGGAGGAAACAAAGGCCCGGATTGAGAACGAAATTGAGGACCATTTTGACCTCGCCGGCGTCCAGAAAATCGCCCTGCGCAAAAAGACCCACGACTTTCTGGACCTGGTGGGGCAGCTGCGTTTTCAGCAGCGGTGGGCCCACTCGCCCCGGGTGCCGGAAACATCCGTCTTGGGGCACATGCTGGTGGTGGCAGTCCTTTCCTATTTGTGTTCGGTTGAACTGGGCGCCTGCGGCAAGAGAGTCGCCAATAACTTTTTCGGCGGGCTGTTTCACGACCTGCCGGAGGTGCTCACCCGGGATATTATTTCCCCCGTAAAGAGATCGGTGGCGGGGCTGGAAGAGATTCTCAAGGAGATCGAGAAAAGGCAAATCGAAGAGCGGATTTTGACGCTTCTGCCGGAGTCGTGGCATAGGGAAATCAAGTTTTTTCTGGAAAACGAATTTCAAAGTAAAGTCATTTTGGATCACGAAATTGTCCCCTGCCCCTCGGAGGAAATTTGCGCGCGGTACAACAGCGACGAATACTCGGCCCTGGACGGCGAATTGATCAAGGCTTGCGACCAGCTGGCCGCCTATATCGAGGCCACCCTGTCCATTTCTTCCGGCATAAAATCGCGCCACCTCGAAGAAGGAAAGGAGCACATCTACAACAAATACGCGGGCGCAAATATTGCCGGCTTTGCCTTCCGGCCGCTGTTTGATTATTTCAAGGCCCCTTAAGGGGCAGTTGAAAACGGCTGGTTTAAGCAGGATAACACTTCAGAATAAGCAATTCTTTCCGGTTGAGAGAGGCCCGTTTATCGCGTTCGCCGCGCGTAAACGGGCCGTACCGGTTTTTGGGCGGTTAAAACGCAAGCGGCCTGACCCCTTTAAAAGGAAAGCTGAAAATGTTCCGCACCAGAGCCATCCGCATCGGCTTTAAAGTCCTGCTGGAAAAACAAGGACTGCCATGCTATAATTAAAGTCGGGCAGCAGATTCCAGAGGCGGTTATCAGGGATGACTTTTCACTTAATGTACTTCTAATGATGCCCTTGCCGGGATGGGAGATGAATATTTGTGAAAAATAATTCCAGGGGGTATGTTATTACCGCGGATGTCTCATCTGTTAAAGATATCATTTGTGACGAGGTATGGCAGATAACTCGTGCCGGTAATCATATTCCTGGAACTATGTGGGTACCTGAATTAGCACCAGGCCCCCAGTTGTTTAAAAGGTATTTACATGAATGGAAAGACAGGCCGGGTGAAGAATGGTGGAACAAGTATAAAGAAATATTTGAGCAAGAACTAAGAACAGATGAGAAGCTTAACGCTTTGAGGAAAATCTGGGTTCATGTTGAGTCGGGGAGAGTCATTGCGCTAGTATGTTACTGTAGGGACAGCAGATATTGCCACAGGACTCTGGTGGGAAACTTCCTCAGGCAGCACGGAGTAAGAGTAGAAGAACATAAGAAAGCTAAGAATAACATTGAAGTAGAGCAATTGACTTTATTTTAAAACTGGAGGAAAGTAAATTGATTTTCATTTATACTATCGGTTTCTCGAAAAAGAATTTAAAGGAGTTTATTACCAGACTAAAAAACGCGGGCGTAAAAAAAGTTATCGATGTCCGGCTTAATAATACTTCGCAATTGGCCGGTTACGCCAAAAAAGAAGATCTGGAATATGTCCTGGGTCTTGTCGGGATTGATTACGAACATCACCCGGAACTGGCGCCAACGGAAGAGCTGCTGAAAAGTTATAAAAATAAGCAAATAACCTGGCAAGAATATGAAAAGATATATAAGAATTTGCTTATTCAAAGAGAACCACTGCGGAGTATAGATTTCGAGAAGCAAGAAGGCCCCGTTTGCTTACTTTGTTCTGAGGATAGGCCTGATCGATGTCACAGAAGGCTCCTGGCCGAGTATTACTGTGACCGATTACCGGAGGTTGAGATTGGGCACCTGTAAATTTTTTTATTATTTAGGAGAGTGAACTGTTTTGTCATCGACCATCCGTATGATTTGCCTGGCTAATTCCAGGAAAATAGGGGGACGTTGCGTAGCCGGGATTGATGTTAATACCGGGGAATGGGTCAGGCCGGTGAGAGATAACGGAGGAGCACTAACGTTTAGGGACATTAAATATAAAGATGGATCAATTCCTGGGGTTTTAGATATTGTTGATGTTCCGGTTTTGGAGCGTCAGCCTCTTTATTATCAACCTGAGAATTGGGTGATCGATTCAGAATACTACTGGGATAAAATTGGGCAGTTGCCAGTTAACCAATTATTTCGTTATTGTGAAAATAGCCCCTATATTTTCGGCAATGGAAGGGATCGGTTATCAGAAGACGAGGCAATGTCCATGCAAGACCCTCGCTCTCTGATTTTGATTGAAGCAAAAGATGTTTGTTTCGAAAAAAGGTGGCCTGTAGTTGGTCAATATCCACAATTACGGGCTATTTTTGAATATAACAGAATATTTTATGATCTTGTTGTAACCGATGTTTCTTTGGAGAATAAATTTAAGGGTAGGGCAGTGGATATTGGCGAATACCCTAAAAAAGGAAATTTTTTGTTAACCATCAGCCTTGGGGAACTTTTTAAGGGATATCATTATAAACTTGTAGCTTCTGTAATTTGCCTTGATAGAACAAAATCAAAAATATTGGATATTAAACCATGAATTGCTTAATTTTTTAAAGTAACTTGTGACATACATGGTAAATTCTTGACCAATAACATTTTGATTCCAGCCTTGAACAATGTAAAAATTCTGGGCGGGCAGAAAAGTTTGGGTGGAGGCCATATAGAAATCACTTTACCATTATAATCCAATATCTCACTCATCGCTAAAGAGTATTTGTTCGAAGTAAAATTTTGGCCGGAGTAAGAGATTACCATACTTGGTTATGTATGTCCACGTGCCCATAAAGCGGTGCATATATGTGCGGCTTTGAAGTGCGGTCCATGCGTGATCGGTTTACCAGATATGTTACTTATTTCCATCTAATACCTGGGAATTTACCGCCTTTACCCAGGGTGACAACAGACGTTCTCTGTTGACGTTGGGATCAACGCCCTCAGCCATAAAGTAAATAATGAGCAGGAGAGGATCCTCGTCAATACCGACAGCCTTGAGTACACGGGTCATTATAACTGGCGCAATAGAGTAAAAAGACTCGGCCCAGCGCAAAGGGGTAAAGCGAGTGCTTTTCTCCGGAACCAGCAACCGCATGTGGTTAAGTAGCCGGTGGCTTACGACCAGGGTCAGCATGGCCACCAGGACCAGGGATTCTACCACGGCTTTTCGCGCCGCTGGAGATCACATCCAGCTGGTAGAGGCGCTTTAGTTCCTTGAAAACCAGTTCGATGCGCAAGCCGCGCCCGGTAAAGGAGCGCCACATCCTCTGCTGAAAGCTGTTCCGGCGTGATGTTGGTGAGGTAGAAATGATACGTCTTGCTTTCCTTGTCGAGCACTCCCACCAGGCGGAAGGTTTCTTTAACTTTAGACGTGCTACCCTTGGGACGATAAACCTCGAACGCACCGTCTTTTTCGGTCTTCTTGCCTTTGATGGAGACCTCCACCTCGACGTCGATTACCTCCCCCTGCAGATGGGGGAGGATCTCCTTGAGCTTTTTGCCGGCAAGGTCGACCGGGTTACCCCGGTAGGCGTGCAGCACCGAGACGATGGTCGGGTTGGCCGATTGCTTGAGCCTGCTTACGAAGTATCCTTTATTTCTCCTGATCCTGCTGAACAGCTCGTATTTGAAGTAACCAAGATCAAACAGGAGGATGTTGTCCTTCACCCAGGGTCCGATGCGCATGGTTTTTATATCAGCGGTCTTGCCGGGATAGATGGCTATGCTCCTCGTGTTGCCGGTGATCCCGATGGCGGTATGGTGCTTAAAGCTCGGCCTTGCCCCTCGCCCCGGGAAACTGTTCGGCCAATTTATCGTGTAGCCTGATAATGGTGCCGTCGGCCACGATCAAGT